>DASVCK010000128.1:0-3021 GCA_036381675.1 Trueperaceae bacterium
GAAGATCACGACCCGCCCGTTGGGCTTCAGTACCTGTGCCACGGAGGCGAAGACCTGTGCGAGGGGATCCATGTCCTGGATGCTGAGCAGGTACACCGCCACGTCGAAGGAACCGGGCTGGGCCGACGTGCTGCCAAGTAAGTCGCGGGCGTCGCCGTGCTCGAAAGCCCCCTCGGCGCCGCGCCGTTTGCGGGCGAGCCGTACCATCGCCACGCTGGCGTCGACGCCGAGGTACTCACCCCCCGCCTTGATGACGTGGTGCGCCAGGACCCCCTGCCCGCAACCGACGTCGATCACCCGCTCGCCGCGCCTCAGCTCGGCCAGCCGCATGACCGTCGGGATCGCGGCCTTGCGGTGATGGGGGCTCCCCCTGACGCCGACGGTGGCGTCGTACCACCCAGCCACCGGGTCCCAACTCGATCTACCGCCCTTCACGGGCGCGATGATACGCGGCGGGGACGGGACGGCTCGCTGCGCCTGTGTCCCTTCGAAAGTCGAGCCGGCTTGACTAGCGTGCCTACGCCTACGTAACCTCACCTCAACCTGACACCTGAATCGCCTGTCAGGTTCCGCGCACCGCGGAAGACGGACAGGCGAGGCGAGGACGAGTTGAACGAACTACCTGTCCCGGCGACCTCCCGCGGGGAGGCAACCAGGCGCAAGCTGCTCGAGGCCGCCGAAGCCGAGATCGGCGAGAACGGCTTCGCGCGGTCCTCCGTCGCCTCGATAACGAAGCGCGCCGGCGTGGCCCAAGGCACCTTCTACCTGTACTTCCCGAGCAAGAAGGACGCGCTGGTCGAGCTGGTGAGGCACATGGGGCACAGCCTGAGGGCCGCCCTCGCCAAGGCGACCGTCGGCGCACCCGACCGAATCGAGGCCGAGAAACGTGGCTTCGAGGCGTTCGTGCGCTTCTCGCTCGAGCACCAGAACCTCTACAAGGTCGTGATGGAGTCGCAGTTCGTAGACGAGTCGATCTACCGCGAGTACTACCAGACGCTCGCCGACGCTTACGCCCGGAACATCGCGCGGGCCCAGGGACGGGGGGAGGTGCGCGGAGGGGACCCCGCGGCGCTCGCATGGGCGCTGATGGGGATCGCGCACTTCCTGGGCCTGCGTTTCCCCATCTGGGAACAAAGGCCGCCACCACAGGAGTTCCTGGACACCGTGCATGGCCTCATCCAGCGCGGCCTGACGCCGGAGCCGGCATGACCGGCCAACTGGGGTTCACCCGATGAGCGGTACACCCGGCGTTACCGGCATCGGCACGTACGTACCGGACGGCCGCATGAGCTCCACGGAGCTCGCCGGCAGGACCGGGTTGCCGGAGTGGGTGGTCCGGGAGAAGCTCGGGATCACGGAGCGCGTGGTGCCCGGCCCGGACGACCACCCCACCGCCATGGGCGTGTGGGCCGCCGAGCGGGCGCTGGCCGATGCCGGCGTGGGCCCTGGCGATGTGGACGTCCTCGTGTCGATGACCGAGGAGTACAAGGAGTACCCGGTCTGGACGGCGGGCATCAAGCTGGCGCACGACCTGGGCGCCAAGAAGGCCTACGCCTACGACGTCGGACAGAAGTGCGGGACCGCGGTCCTCGGCCTCAAGCTGGCGCGCGACATGATCGTCGCCGACCCGGCCGTCAACACGGTGCTGGTCGCTGGCGGCTACCGCAACGTCGACCTGGTGGACTTGAGCGACCCGAACGTGAGGTTCATGTACAACCTCGGCGCCGGCGGTGCCGCGTTCGTCGTGCAACGGAACCGCGGGCACGAGCTGCTGGGGTCGGCCTTCCGCACCGACGGCAGCTTCTCGCTCGACGTCCTGGTGCCCGTCGGCGGCACCGTCACGCCGATCACGGCCGACAACTTGGGCGACTACCGCCTGCGGGTCACCGACCCGGCCGGCATGAAGGAACGCCTCGAGGCCAAGAGCATGGACAACTTCGTCGGCGTCGTCGAGGACGCCGTGGTCCGCTCCGGCGCCGCGCTCTCTGACGTCGCCTACGTCGCCATGCTGCACGTGAAGCGCTCGGCGCACGACGCGCTATTGCAACGCCTCGGCGTTCCGGCCGAGCGCTCCATCTACCTGGACACGTACGGGCACATTGGGCAGGTGGACCAGGCGCTCTCCCTCGAGCTCGCCCGTCGCGCGGGAACGCTCAAGTCCGGCGACCTCGTCGTGCTCGTCGCGGCCGGCGTCGGCTACGTCTGGAACGCCATCTGCCTGCGCTGGGGCGGCGCCCGCTCGGCGAAGGGCGCGTCGTGATCCTCGACGTCGCCGCCAAGCGTGCGCGACTCACGCCGGACTGGCCGGCGCTGTGGTGGCAAGGTCGCTGGCTCACCTACGCCGAGCTGAACGACCGCGCCGAGCGGCTCGCCGCGGCCCTCGCGAGGACCGGAGTGGGTGCCGGCGACCGGGTCGGGCTCCTCGCGCACAACCACGTGGCGCACATCGACATGCTGCTGGCGACCGCCAAGACGGGGGCCGTCTACGCGCCCCTCAACGTCCGGCTCGCGGAGCGCGAGCAGCGCCAGCTCGCCGAGTACCTGAGACCGGCGCTCGTCTTGCATGACGCCGAGAACGCGGACAAGGCGGCGGCGACCGGCATGCCGCTGTGGGACCTGGCCTCACACGAGCAGCGCCTGCTTGACGCCGGCACCGCTCGCGCTCCTCGGGCCGAGGTGGGGCCGGAAGACGTCCAGATGATCCTCCTCACCGGGGGCACCACCGGTCTGCCGAAGGGCGCCATGCTTCCGTACCGGCAGGGCTTCTACAACGCCGTCAACACCGTCATGAGCTGGGGTGTGCGGCAGGACGACTGCGTCATCCAGGCCACGCCGTGCTACCACGCGGCGCTCAACGCCTTCACCGTTCCGCTCTTCCACCTGGGTGGGCGAGTGGTGCTCCAGCGGACCTTCGACCCGAGCGAGTACCTGCATCTCATGGAGGAGACCGGCGCGACGATCCTCTTCCTCGTGCCCACGATGTTCCACATGCTCGCCAGCCATGTGCGGTTCCCCATGGCC
>DASVCK010000129.1:0-11729 GCA_036381675.1 Trueperaceae bacterium
TTCTCGGTGTCGGCCATCTGCGGTACGGCGCGCGGCGAGACGAAAGAGCCCAGGTCGAGGTGCCGGAAGCCGGCGTCGAGCAGAGACTGGAGATGGGCCACCTTGACCGGCGTGGGTAGTACATGGGGCAGCCCCTGCCAGGCGTCGCGCGGGCACTCGACGTAGGTGGGCCCGGCCGCCTGCATGGCAGGATGATAGCCCAGCCCCAAGAGGGCGACGCCCGTATGGGACGTCTATACTCGCCGCGTGCTGCGTCGTCTCGAGCTCCGTGACTTCGCCATCATCCAGGAGCTTTCGCTCGAGCTGTCGGCGGGCCTGAACGTGCTCACGGGCGAGACCGGGGCGGGCAAGTCGATCGTCGTCGACGCCCTCAGCCTACTAGCCGGTGCGCGCGCCGACGTGGCGTTCGTGCGGGCGGGAGCCGATGACGCCCTGGTGCAAGGCGAGTTCGACGGCGTGGTGCTGCAGACCGCCGGTCGCCGCGTGTCGGCAAGCGGCAGGCACGCCGCCAGGCTGGACGGAGAACTCGTCACGGTGAGTGAGTTGGCGGACCGCGTCGGCGAGCTCGTGGCGGTCTTCGCTCAGCACGGCGCCCTCGAGCTGCAGGGCGCCGCCGCGCAGCGGGCCCAGTTGGACAGGCTCCTGTCCGACCAGGACAGGGCCGCGCTGACGGAGCACAGACAGGCGTTCGCCCGCCGCGGTCAGGTCGCCGCCAGGCTCGAGGAGGTGCGGGCGGCCATGCGCGAGCGCGCCCGCCGCCAGGACGTGCTGGCGTACCAGCTGCAGGAGATCGAGGCGGCCAAGGTCGCTCCCGGCGAGGACGATGCCCTCGAGAGCGAGCTGGCGACGTTGCGCCACGCCGAGCGCATCGGCCAGGCGGCGAGCGCCGCTTACGTCGCCCTGGCGGGAGAAGAGCCCAGCGCTACCCAGCTAGCGGCCGACGCCCTCCGCGAGCTACGGTCTGCCGCCAGGCACGCCCCACAGCTGACCGCTCTGGCCGACGACCTGGAGACGGCCGTCACCGGACTGAGTGCCGTGGCCGCCGAGGTGGAGGCGTTCCTCTCCGGCTTCGACCCTGACCCGGGTCGGCTCGACGCGGTGCAGGCTCGCCTCGCCAAGCTCGACGACCTCAAGCGCAAGTACGGCGACGACCTGCCGGCGGTGGTCGCGTTCGCCGAGCGGGCCAGGCGGGAGCTAGCTGAGCTCGAGGCGCTCGACGAAGACGAAGCGGAGCTCGAACGGGAAGAGGCTCAGCTGGCCGGGAGGCTGGCACAGCTCGGCGCCGGCCTCAGCGCTGCCAGGCGGCACGCCGCCCAGGAGCTGGCGGCTCAGGTCACTCCTCTGCTCGCCCGGTTGGGGATGCCCAGCGCCGCGTTCGAGGTGAAGGTCGCGCCGCTGGAGCAGCCGCACGCGTCCGGCAGCGACGACGTGACGTTCCTGTTCGGCGCGAACCCGGGTGAGCCCCTCGGGCCGGTCTCCCAGATCGCGTCGGGAGGAGAGCTCTCGCGCCTGATGCTGGCGCTGCACCTGGTCACGGGTGCCGCCCAGCAGACACTGGCCTTCGACGAGGTCGACGCCGGCGTCGGCGGGAGGGCCGCCCGCGAGGTGGGGGCGTTGTTGGCCGAGCTCGCGACCGGCCGCCAGGTCCTCGTCGTGACGCACCTGGCCCAGGTGGCGGCTTTCGCAGACGCCCACTTCGTGGTCACCAAGACGGAGCAGGGCGGCCGCACCGTCACGCGAGTCCGGCGGGTCCAAGGCGACGAGCGTGCCGAGGAGCTGGCGCGGATGCTGTCCGGCACGGTCACGGGCGCGTCGCTGGAGCACGCCAGGGAGCTCGTGGCGGCCGCACCGCGGCCACGCGCGTCCTGACCGCACCGCGGCAGAGGCCTCCCAACTCAAGCTCTCACGGGTCACCCCCACCGAGCATCCGGGCACACTAACCGCGGCCCCGGTTGGGCTAGACTCTGGCAACCCAGGACGGGAGGCTCCATTGGACGCCGAGGGTTTCCACGAGATGACTCCTTGCCCGCGTTGCGGCAGCCGCGACACGGTCACCTTCCACTACCGGGAGGGGTTCGAGGAGCTCGAGTGCGACGCCTGCGGTTACCGGACGGACGCCGAGGAGATCGCCTCGTTGACGAGGTTCACCGGCGTGGTCCTGGAGCGAGAAGACAGGTCGGACGAGCGTGAGATCCCCGTTCCCATCCGGACGTTGAAGGCATAGAGGTTTCCAAGAGGTGATGACAGGGTCGCCCCACCGACAGACCGGTGAGGGCGATGCGTCGAGGTGCCGCCTGCAGGGTCGCCTGGGTGGCACGGGGCGAACATGCCCCGGGAAGGAGCGCTAGATGGAAGCACGCGTGGTCCTGAGCTCGGAGGAGATCCTCAGGGGGCTCAAGCACTACCGTCGCATCGCGAAGCAGGACCTGCTGCTCGCGGGCGAGACCGAGAACCCCGACGCCTTCCGCCTCCACGCCGAGGCCCGGCGCAACGTCTACTCGCATCTCTCCGACCTGGCTTCCACGCTGTCGCCCTCCGAGGTAGTGGCCGAGGCTCTCGAGGAGTACCGGTCGCTGCCGTTCGTCACCGGGAGCGCCGACCTCGCCCATACCGAGATCAAGGGACGCGAGAACGCTCTCGAGAACTTCTTCCTCATGATCGGCCTCGAGCCCAAGCTGAGGCGGGAGGTCAGGAGCCAGCGCAAGGCGCTGCAGGACGGCGAGGTCGCGGGCCTCTGAGCGTGTTATCAACGGACGCGTGAACCTGCTGGATCTGGAGCGCAGCGCGGCGGTCAAGTCGCCCGCTCTCAAGGACCTGTCCGACAACCTGGTCTTCGGCGAGGGGCCGGAGGACGCCCGCTTCATGCTCATCGGCGAGGCCCCCGGAGAGGACGAGGACCTGAGCGGCAGGCCCTTCGTCGGACGCGCGGGCCAACTGCTCGACAAGGTGCTCATGTCGGTGGGTCTAAGCCGAGATCAGGTCTACATCACGAACATCGTCAAGCACCGCCCGCCAGGCAACCGCAACCCCACCCCGGCCGAGGTCGCCGCCAGCGCGGACCTGCTCCTCGCGCAGATCAAGGTGATCGGGCCCCAGGTCATAGGCACGTTGGGGAACGTTCCCACCCAGTTCTTCCTGCACACGACCGAAGGCATCACCAGGCTGCGCGGCCGCTGGCACGACTGGCACGGCATCAGGCTGCGGCCCCTGTTCCACCCCGCCTACCTGCTCAGGAACGCCGGCAGGGAGCGCGGCGGCCCCAAGTGGCTCACCTGGCAGGACATGCAGGAGATAAGGCGCACGCTGGACGAGCTGCCGCCGCGGCGAGGCCAGGTCGTCATCGACACCGCCGAGCAGGCCAGTCTCTTCTAAGTGAGGGCGTTGGTGCAGCGCGTCACGCGCGCCGAGGTGCGCGTGGCGGGCGCGGTCGTCGGCTCCGTCGGTCGCGGGCTGATGGTGCTGCTCGGAGTCGGCCCAGAGGACGATGAGGACGTGGCCGACAGGCTGGCCGAGAAGGTCAGGAAGCTCAGGGTGTTCGCAGACGACACCGGTCGCATGAACCTGGCCCTCGAACAGGTGGGCGGGGGCTGCCTCGTGGTCAGTCAGTTCACGCTCTACGGGGACCTGCGCTCGGGCAACCGGCCCGGCTTCTCGTACGCGGCGCCGCCAGAGCAGGCGGAGCGGCTGTACCTGCGCTTCGTCGCGGCGCTACGCAGCGCCGGCGTCCCGGTGGAGACAGGAGAGTTCGGTGCCGACATGGCCGTCGAGCTGGTGAACGACGGCCCGGTAACGTTGTGGCTAGACAGCGCTGAGCTGCTGCGCTGAGGCCCCGGTCAGACGCTCGCCAACGCCTGAGCAGGCAGCGAGGAGGCACCCTCGAAGGCGTCGACCTCCTGCATGAACCGACGGAACATGTAGCTGGCGTCGTGCGGGCCCGGGCTCGCTTCCGGGTGGTACTGAACGCTGAACACCGGGTAGCGCGCGTGTGCCATCCCCTCCAGTGTCCGGTCGTTGAGGTTGATGTGCGTCGCGACGAACTGACCGTTCGGTATCGAGTCGATGTCCACGGCGTAGTTGTGGTTCTGGCTGGTGATCTCCACCCCGCCCGTGAGCAGGTTCTTGACCGGGGTGTTGGCGCCGTGGTGACCGTGCCTGAGCTTGTAGGTGCGGCCCCCGACAGCCAGGCCCAGCAGCTGGTGGCCGAGGCAGATGCCGTAGGTGGGCAGCAAGCCCAGCATCTGCCAGACGGTGTCCTGCGCGTACTTCGGCCCATCCGGGTCGCCGGGCCCGTTCGAGATGACGAGGCCATATGGGTCGAGGGCCATGATCTGCGCCGGGGTCGTCTGCGCCGGCACGACGATGACCTCGGCGCCCGCCTGCTCCAGCTGGTAGACGATCGAGTTCTTGGTACCGAAGTCGAGCACCACGACCCTCGGGTTGTCCTTGAACGTGGGCCGGGCGTAGGGCAGCGGGGTCGTCACCTCAGGCGTCATGTCGCGGCCGTCGATGTCGAGGTGCTCCTGCGCCTCGCGCACTAACTGGGACTCCAGCTCGGCGTCAGCGTGCCCGTGGTAGATCACGCCCTTGACCACACCGCCGGTACGCAGCCGCCGCGTCAACGCCCGCGTGTCTATGCCCTCGATGCCGACGATCCCGTGCTGCTCCATGAACGACTGCAGGTCCTGGTTGGCCCTGTGGTTGGAGGCGCGCCGGCTGAACTCCCGCACGATGAACCCGCGTGCGAACGGCCTGTTCGACTCCATGTCGTACACGCTCACGCCGTAGTTCCCGATGTGGGGGTACGTCATCGTGACGATCTGACCGTTGTAGCTGGGATCGGTCAGGATCTCCTGGTAACCGGTCATCGACGTGTTGAAGACGATCTCCCCCACCGACTTGCCTTCGGCCCCGAACGCGTAGCCCTTGTAGACGGTCCCGTCCTCGAGCGCGAGCACCGCGCGTGGCTTGGTGAGCAGCGACATCGAGCGCGCACTCTATCACGGCACTCGCCCAACCTGTCGGTTTTCGATACAGGCCCTTGCATGTTCATGCGCATGGGCTGTTGACATCCTCCACCAGCCCATCTCATCGCCGGGGTCGGTACCGTGCCAAGGCCGGGGAGGTCGCACGTGGACGAGCTCGGAAAGCGTTCGCAGGCAGGCAAGCCTGGGCTCCACGTCGCCATGTTCAGCGTTCACGGCCTGATACGTGGCGATGACCTGGAGCTGGGTCACGACGCCGATACGGGTGGGCAGACGAAGTACGTTATCGAGTTGGCGCGAGCGCTCGGCAAGCATCCCGAGGTCGCCCGCGTCGACCTCGTGACGCGGCGCATCGACGACCTGGAGCTCAGCGACGACTACGCCAAGCCGGTCGAGCACCTGGCCGAGGACGTCGACCTCGTGCGCGTGCAGGCCGGCGGGGACGAGTACATGCGCAAGGAGCTGCTCTGGCCCCATCTGGAGGAGTTGGCGGACAACGCCGCCAGGTACTTCGAGAACGGCCCGGGCGTCCCGGACGTCGTTCACGGTCACTACCCGGACGCAGGCGAGGTCGCCATGCGGCTCGCGGAGCGCTGGGACAGGCCGTTCGTGTTCACCGGCCACTCGCTGGGCCGCAACAAGCGCAAGGTGCTCCGGCGCGCCGGTATGACGAGCGAGGAGATCGAGGAGCAGTACCACATCGGCCGGCGCATCGAGGCAGAGGAGCGCGCCCTCGCGAAGGCACGGATCGTCGTGGCCAGCACGCGTCAGGAGGTCGAGAAGGGGTACGAGCTGTACGACTCCGCACCCAAGGCGAGCTTCGTCGTCATCCCGCCGGGTGTCGACGTGGACCGCTTCTACCCGTACTTCTACGACCTCGACGAGGGCTACGAGCCCGAGGAGGACGTAGTCAAGGCCAGGGTCAGGATGCGACGGGAGATCTCCCGCTTCCTGAGGGAACCGGACAAGCCCGTGATCCTCGCGATCAGCCGCCCGGACAGGCGCAAGAACATCGAGGGACTAGTCAAGGCGTACGGTACCGACAACGAGCTTAGGCACCTGGCGAACCTCGTGATCTTCGCGGGCGTCAGGGGCGACATCGAGCAGATGGACGACAACGAGCGCGAGGTGCTCACGGGCCTGCTGCTGTCGATGGACAAGTACGACCTCTACGGCCGGTTGGCACTTCCCAAGAAGCACCAACCTGACACCGATATCCCGGTGCTGTACCGCCTCGTCGCGGCGCGGCGCGGCGTCTTCGTCAACCCGGCGCTGGTCGAGAACTTCGGCATCACGATCATCGAGGCGAGCTCCTCCGGGCTCCCGGTGGTTTCCACCGATCACGGTGGCCCGCAGGAGATCATCGGCAAGGTGGGTTCGGGTGAGCTCATAGACGCGCGCGACACGGCCGCGATCCAGGCGGCGATCAAGGGGATACTCGTCGACCGCGAGAAGTGGGAGCGCTACTCCGAGAACGGCATCGCCGGCGTGCGGGAGCACTACTCCTGGCGCGCCCACGCCGACAAGTACGTGGCTGCGCTGAAGCGCGTGCTCGAGGCGGCGCCGTCGCCGGCGTGACCGGGTCGGCGGACGGGTACGTTCCCGGGCTGCGTCCGGGACGACGCGCCCTCATCAGCGACGTGGACGGCACGCTGCTGGACGGAGGGTCACCGGGGGCGGGCACCAGACCACTCGGCGAGGCGTTGAGGCGCGCCGACGCTGCCTTAGTCCTCTCCTCGGGTAGAGACCTGGCCCTGTCGAAAGAGGCAGCCGACGTGCTGGAGCGAGGGGGCCTCCCCCGGGCGTCTGGGCTCGTGTGCGGCGTCGGCACCGAGGTGTACCTATGGACCGACGGTCGCTACCTGCCCGACGACGACTGGTCGAGGAGGTTGGCGTCGACAGGCTTCGACGCGGAAGCCGTGCGCGGGGCCCTCGCCGACGTCTCCGGCCTCACCAGCCAGCCGCACGACGCACAGAGCCGCTTCAAGGTCAGCTACTACGCGGACGCCGAGATCGCCGGCCAGCCCACGCTCGCCACGGTCGCCGCCACGCTGGAGGCCGCCGGCCTGGCGGCGAACCTCGTCTACTCGGCCGGCCTCTTCCTCGACGTACTGCCAACAGCGGCCTCGAAGGGCAGCGCGCTTCTGTACCTGGCGGAGCGCTTCTCACTGGCGGGCGGGCAGGTCGTGGCGGCCGGCGATTCCGGGAACGACAGGGAGCTGTTGGTCACGGCGGCGCGAGCGGGCATGGTCGCCGTGCTGGTCGCCAACCACGAGCCGGAGATGGAGGACCTACGCGGCGTGCCTGGCGTCTTGGCGGCGACGGGCAGGCACGCGTTCGGAGTGCTCGAGGGGATCGCGGCGGCCGGTTGGCCCGGCGCGGCGACGAGCGGCGGCCGAGACGACTAGCGCGCCCGCAGCGCCCGGTCGACGATGGCCAGTTCCTGCTGGTCGTTGACGGCCAGGGCCTCCTCGGCGACGGTGGCGGGCACGGCCCGGACCGGCAGGCCCTCCGCCAGGTACAGGTCCACCAGGCCCGTGATGTACTGCTCGCCCTGTGCGTTGTCCGACGGGAGCCTCCGGCAGCGTTCGAACACGTCCAGGTCGAACGCGTACGCGCCGGCGTTGATCTCACGTATCGCGCGCTCGTCCTCTGTCGCGTCCTTCTCCTCGGCGATCCGCGCGATCTCGTTGCCGCCGGCGCGCACGACCCGACCCAGCCCGGCGGGATCGCTCACCGTGGCGACGAGCACGCTCATGCCCGGCACGCCGCCCTGGGCCTCGAGCATCCGCTTCAACGTCTGGGGCTTGACCAGCGGCCCATCGCCGTTCAGTACGAGCACCGTGCCGACCTCGCCCGCTGCGAAGGCCGTCCTGACGGCACCCTCCGCCTGCGCCAGGGCGTGGCCGGTGCCAAGTAGCTCGCGCTGTTCTGCGAACGTCAGCCGCCCGCTCTCTGCCCGCTCCCGGAACGCGTCCCTGACCTGTTCGCCCAGGTGGCCGATGACCACGACCACCCGACGTGCGTGGAGCGGGTCTACGGCCCTGAGCACATGCTCGAGCAGGGGCTGGCCGGCCGCTTCATGCAGCACCTTGTGCCGGCTCGAGCGCATGCGCGTGCCGGCGCCAGCGGCCAGGACGACGACAGCGCAGGCGTTCATCTGGCCGCGGCTGGCCGCCTGGAGCCCTGCCTGTCACGAGCCGTGAGGACGATGTACAACGCGATCAGCACGATGGGGATGCTGGCCAACTGCGTGTACGTGAACAGCCCGATGCCCGCCTCCTGGTTCAGGTAGACCTGCCAGGGCAGCGGGTTGTCTCTGAACGGCTCCTCTATCACGCTGCGCAGGATCGAGTACCACAGGACGAACAACCAGAAGACGTTGCCCGCCGGCATGTCCAGCCGCCTTAGCGCCCAGGCGACGATGAACAGCAGGATGAAGCCCACCAGGAACCCGTAGAGCTGGGTGAAGTGCACGACGCACGGCTGACCCGCCGGAACCGTGGAGCACGCCGGCGGTCCGAACTGCCACAGCTCGTCACCGAACACGAGGCGCCCGAAGGCTCCGAACGTCTCGGTGCCGGGAGGTGGCCAGGCGAAGCCGATGCCGAGGTCGGTGAGCCGGCCACCGGTGTCGCTGCCGTTCATGATGTTGCCGATGCGGCCGCCCATGATGCCCAGCACGCCCACCGGCGTCATCACGTCGAGGTAGGCCCATACGTTCAGGCCGTGGCGGCGGCAGTAGAGCCAGGCCGCCAGCATCACGCCCAGGACCCCGCCGTGGATGCTGATGCCGCCCTGCCACACCTTGAACGCGTCGAGCCAGTTCCCGCCTGGCCCGAAGTAAGCCGACGGGCTCGTGAGCACGTAGACGAGCCGCGCCCCCACCACCCCGGCGACGACCAACCAGATCGCCATGTCGAGCAGCCTGTCCGGGTCCAGCCCTCTACGCTCCGCGGCCCTCAGGGACCAGGCCGCGCCGATCAGCACGCCGAGTGCGATGAGGACCCCGTACCACCTGATGGCCAGCGGCCCTACCTGTACGAAGATCGGATCCATCGATCAGCTCCTTGGGGCGGGCAGTTAGCCGCCGAAGAACCTCGGGAAGACAACGAAACCAATCACTACCATGATGACGAGCTTCGCTACCGTGCCGCCCAGCGTGCCCACGAAGGCTCCCACGCCGCTGCGGACCGCCTCGCGCGTGGGGCGTCCCGCCAGCAGCTCGGCGACGACAGCGCCCGCCAGCGCCCCGACGAGGAACCCGAACGGCGGGAACACGAACAGACCGACGAACGAGCCGATCACGCCGCCCCACACGCCGGCCCTACCGGCACCGAAATGTTTCGAGCCCAGCCACGTGCCTGCCACGTCCACCAGCTGCGAGAGCACGACGAGCACGCCGACGTACACCAGGGGCAACGTGCCGAAGCGCTCGAAGCCGACGATCAGCGCCGCGACCACGGCCCCGACCAGCGCGATCGGCGCGCCCGGCAGGACCGGCAGGATCACCCCGGCGAACGCTACGAGGTACGAGGCGAGGAAGACTACGAAGGCCAGGACGGTCAAGGCCGCTCAGCTTAGTTCCCGGTGACCCGGTCGTGGAAGGCCCCCGGCCGGCAGATGCTCAGTTGTGCCAAGCTTCCGGCGAGGCTGCGGGCGCGCCCTTGATGACGTCGACGGCGTGCGGCAACGTCTCGATGACCGCCGAGAGGGAGTCAGCGGCGGCGGCGGGGCTGCCGGGAAGGTTCAGGATCAGCGTCCTGCGTCTGACGCCCGCCACACCCCGTGACAGCGCGGCCGTCCGGCTCTTGGCGGCGCCCACCGAGCGCATCAGCTCGGGCAGCCCCGGCACGCGCCGCTCGATGACCTCCTCTGTGGCCTCCGGCGTCCTGTCCTTGCGCGAGAGGCCCGTGCCCCCGGTCGTGAGCACGAGGTCCACCCCGTCCTGGTCCGACCACAGGCGCAGCTTCGCCCGGATGAGCGCCTGCTCGTCGGGCACCACCTGGTAGTCGACCTCGACGAACGGGCCCGTCTTGAGCACCTGACGGATCGCCTGCGCGCTGCCGTCCTCACGGGTACCTGTCGACACCGAGTCGGACACGGTCAGGATCGCTGTCCGCACCATGGCGGCACTCTACTGGCTGACGGCCCTAGGTCACACGAACCTTGCCACACGCGCCCATCGGTGCGTGGCGGCGGGACCGCGGCAGCGATGTAACCTAGCCTGTCTGCAAGGCCGGGTGCCCCGGGTACCCGGCGGCACTGGAGGTAACCGACCTTGAAGATCCACGAGTACCAGGCCAAGGAACTGCTGGCCCCGTTCGGGGTGGCGGTCCCGCTAGGCCGTGCAGCCACGACCGTAGACGAGGCCGCTCAGGCGGTGCGGCCGCTCGTCGAGGAGACCGGCAACCCCGTCGTCGTCGTGAAGTCACAGATCCATGCCGGCGGGAGGGGCAAGGGCACCTTCGTGGAGCACTCCGGGCTTCGGGGCGTGAACGTCGTGCTGGACGGTCGTGAAGGTGGCGTCCAAGCCGCCGAGGCGAAGGTGCGTGAGCTGGCCGGCAAGATGCTCGGCTCCACGCTCGTTACGGTCCAGACGGGGCCAACCGGCAAGCAGGTGAGCCGCCTCTACGTCGAGCAGGGCATGGACATAGAGAGGGAGCTGTACCTGTCGGTGGTGCTGGACCGCTCGCTGGGACGCAACGTCGTCATGGTCTCGACCGAGGGCGGCATGGACATCGAGCAGGTCGCCGAGGAGACGCCCGAGAAGATCGTGCGCGAGGCCATCGACCCCCTGCTGGGCCTCGCCGACTTCCAGGCGCGCTCGCTGGCGTTCGCGCTCGGGCTCTCGGGCGAAGCGCACAAGAAGGGCGTAGCCCTGCTCAAGGCCGTGGCGCGCGCCGCGCGCGAGCTGGACACCGACCTCCTCGAGGTCAACCCCCTCGTCGTCACGAAGGGCGGCGACGTCGTGGCGCTCGACGCCAAGATGAGCTTCGACTCCAACGCCATGTTCAGGCACCCGGCCGTGGCGAAGCTGCGCGACACGACCGAGGAAGACCCCGCCGAGGTCGAGGCCGGGAAGTACGGCCTGTCGTTCATCAAGCTCGACGGCAACGTCGGCTGCCTCGTCAACGGCGCCGGCCTCGCCATGGCGACCATGGACACGATCAAGGAGGTCGGCGGCGAGCCGGCCAACTTCCTCGATGTCGGCGGCGGCGCCACCGAGGAGAACGTCACAGCGGCGTTCAAGATCATCACCAAGGACCCCAACGTCAGAGGGATCTTCGTGAACATCTTCGGCGGCATCATGCGTGGCGACACCATCGCGAACGGCGTCGTCGCGGCCGTGAAGCAGGTGGGCCTCGAGGTGCCGCTCGTGGTGAGGCTCGAGGGCACGAACGCGGAGCTGGGCAAGAAGATCATCGACGAGTCAGGGCTCAACGTGATCAGCGCCTCGGACATGAAGGACGGCGCCCGCAAGATCGTGGAGCTGGCCGGGGGCGCGGCATGAGCCTGATGATCGGCACGGAGACCCGCCTGTTGGTGCAGGGCATGGGCGGCGCCGGCACGTTCCACACCGACAGGTCCATCGCATACGGCACCCACGTCGTGGCGGCCGTGCGGCCCGGCAAGGGCGGCCAGAGCGTCCACTTCGAGGGCGAGACCGACCACTCCGGCGTCCCCTCCCGCCCCGACACCTACTCGGTGGACGTCCCCTCGTTCGACACCGTCGCCGAGGCCGTC
>DASVCK010000130.1:0-6804 GCA_036381675.1 Trueperaceae bacterium
AGGGGCTGCCTCCGCCAGCTCGAGCCTGGGGCGGCCATCCAACTCGTCGTAGGCGGCGAGGTAGGTCTCGGCCCACTCCACACCGGCCGCGGACGCGAGCTCGACCGCCGGAGAGCCGCCGACGTCGGCAGCGCGCCGCAAGTCGGAAGTCATGACGACGACCGGCCGCGAAGCCCGGAAGCCTTCGGCGGCCAGCAGCGGCAGCGTGGCACGGGGAGAGAGCGGTGTGAGGCGGAACCGCGCCGGCGCGCCCCTCGACTCGTAGCTGCGGACCACGTCGGCCAGCTCCTCCGCGGTAGCTGGCCCGCTAGCGTCCTGGTATACCGCTGCGGAGTTGACGCGCCCCACGCGACCTCCGGCTCCCCGGCCGCAAAGCCACCTGCCCACGCGCCAGGACTCTCGCGCCGGCACCGCGACGACCCCAGCCCGCTCGGCCCGCTCCACTACACGCATGTCAGCCCATCGCCTGGGCGTTGCCTCGGCACTATCGAGAGCCGGCTGGGGTCCTAAGGGACCAGGCTGGCTCAGGCCGCCGCCTTCGCTTCCTTCTTGCGCATGTTGGGATCTAGCACCCGCTTGCGCAGCCGGAGGGACTTGGGCGTCACCTCGAGCAGCTCGTCGTCGGCCAGGTACTCCAGCGCCTCCTCCAACGTCAGCCGGCGTGGCGGCGTGAGGATCAGGTTCTCGTCCGAACCGGCCGCGCGCACGTTGGTCAGCTTCTTGTTCTTAGTGACGTTGACGTTCAGGTCGCCTTGCCTGGTGTGGGCGCCCACGATCATCCCGACGTAGACCTGCGTGCCGGGCGTGATGAAGAACACGCCCCTGTCCTCGAGCTTGTAGAGGGAGTAGGCGAACGCCTCCCCAGGCTCCATCGCCACCAGGGAGCCGTGGCCGCGCGTGTTGAGCTCGCCGGCCCAGTCCTCGTAGCCGTCGAACACGTGCGACAGGAGGCCCTCGCCCTGCGTCATCGATAGGAACGTCGTGCGGAAACCGAACAGGCCGCGGCTGGGGATCCGGAACTCGAGGCGCGAACGCGTCTCGCCCGGCTCCATGGCCGTCAGCGTGCCCTTACGAGCCGAGAGGGCCTCGACCACCGCGCCCATGGCGGTGACGGGGACGTCCGCCACGACGCGCTCGTAAGGCTCCTGACGCGCGCCGCCCTCCTCGCGCAGGATGACCTCGGGCCGCGACACGCTGAACTCGTACCCCTCGCGGCGCATGCTCTCCACGAGTATCGAGAGGTGAAGCTCACCGCGGCCGGAGACCCGGTAGCGCTCGCTGCCGAGTGGTTCGACCCGCAGGGCGACGTTGGTGAGCAGCTCACGCTCCAGGCGGTCGGCGAGGTGGCGGCTGGTCACGTACGTGCCCTCGCGGCCCGCGAAAGGACTGGTGTTCGGGCTGAAGGTGACGCTGACAGTGGGCTCGTCCACGCTGGGGCTCGGCAGCTGCTCGACGGCGTCAGGCGACGAGATGGTGTCCCCGATGTTCACGTCCTCGAGGCCGGACAGCACCACGATGTCGCCAGGCTCCGTCCTCTCGGTCTCCACCCGTTCCAGGCCCAGGTGCGTGTAGACCTTGGTGACGCGGGCGCGATGCGGCTCCTTGCCCCTGCCCGTGAGCACCACGTTCTCGCCTGTGCCGACGCTGCCCCTCAGCACCCGGCCGAGCGCCAGCCGACCCAGGTAGTCCGAGTAGTCGAGGTTCGCGACCTGGAAGAGGAACGGGGCGGAGGGGTCACCACCGGCCTTGGGCACCCGGGCGACGATCGTCTGGAACAGGTCGGTGAGGTCGTCCTTGGGGCCGCGGCCCTCCAGCCACGCCCTGCCCTCGCGCGCCACGGCGTGGAGGATCGGGAAGTCGAGTTGGTCGTCGTCGGCGCCGAGCTCCACCATCAGGTCGAAGGTCATGTTCACGACCTCGTCCGGCCTGGCGTCCTGCCTGTCGATCTTGTTCACGACGACTATTGGTCGCAGGCCCTTGGCGAGCGCCTTCCTCAGCACGAACCTGGTCTGGGGCATGGGCCCCTCGGCCGCGTCGACGAGGAGGAGAGCGCCGTCCACCATCGTCAGGGCGCGTTCGACCTCGCCGCCGAAGTCGGCGTGTCCGGGCGTGTCCACGATGTTGATCTTCGACCCGTGCCAGACGACGGCGGTGTTCTTGGCGAGGATCGTTATGCCCCTCTCGCGCTCGAGCCCGACCGAGTCCATGACGCGGTCCGGCACCTGCTGGTTGGCGCGGAACACGTTGGACTGGCGCAGCAGGCCGTCGACCAGGGTCGTCTTGCCGTGATCGACGTGCGCGATGATGGCGATGTTGCGATGATCCATCTGTCTCCTGTGTGGCCGCGGCTATGCCTAACTGCCGCCGGCGCAACAGGGGAGTATAGCGGTACGTAGCGCAGTGCCGTGGTAACGTCCCCCGATGTCGCGCGCGGTGGCAGGCCCGGCCGTAGGCGACCAGAGCAGTAACGAGGACAGCGCGCCCAACGGGGCGCGGCCCGCCGAGGTGCGGAGCATGTTCTCGCGGATCGCTCCCACGTACGACCTGCTGAACAGCCTGTTGAGCCTGGGGCTCGACGCGCGCTGGCGCCGTGAGGCGGCGCTGGTCGCGGTCGAGGGCGCGCCCGCTCGTGCACTGGACGTGGCCACGGGGACCGGCAAGCTGGCGTTCGCGCTGAAGCGCGCGCTGCCTGCGTGCGCTGTCACCGGCGTGGATTTCAGCGCCGAGATGCTGGCGGTGGCGCGTGGCGCGGCGGACCGCTCAGGTATAGACGTCGCGTTCGCGGCGGCCGACGGCACGGCCTTGCCGTTCGCGGACGGCGAGTTCGGCGCCGTGACCATCGGTTACGGGCTGCGCAACTTCGCTGACCCGGACGCTGGGCTACGGGAGTTCCGCCGCGTGCTCTCGCCCGGAGGCAGACTGGTCGTGCTCGAGTTCCCCCCGCCGCCGGCTGGACCGGTGGGGGCTGCGTTCCGGCTCTACTTCGAGCGGCTCCTGCCGCTGGTAGGTGGGTTGGTTTCGGGCGACCGCGAGGCGTACGACTACCTGCCGCGCTCCGTGGGCGCGTTCATGGAACCGGACGAACTCGCCGCGCGGATGACGCAGGCGGGGTTCGCCCAGGTGAGGTATCGGCTGCAGACGTTCGGCGTCTCGGCGTTGCACGTTGGTGTCAAGGCCCATACGGGCCTGGTCGGAGGACGGTGAGGTAATGACGAGCAAGGGTGGGCCGGCGGAAGTGCCCCACGACATCGAGATCAACACTGACGGGGCCCTGCTGGGTCTGGGCGGCGGTAGCGAGGTGCTGGACGCGCATGACCGCCGTTTCGGGCTCGCCATCACCCATTTCAAGAACGCCGTGCGCGGGCGCGCCTACGATAACGAGTCGGTCACGCTGCGCGTCGGGCGGGGCGGCTACTACACGCAGTCGAAGCGCTTCCCGATGGCCTTCTTCGGAGACTCGGCCAAGCCGGACGTACGCGTCGTGGACGAGGCGGAGGCGCGGTCGATCGTCTGGGAGGCCGTCGCGCACTACCGGGCGGACGAGGCCCAGTCGCTGGTGTGCGTCTACTCGACAGACGACCCCGACGACGTCTTCATCGGCTACAAGGCCAGGGCGGACATAGAGTACGAGTACGGCGTACTCAAGGCAGACCTCCCCGTGCACCTGCGCGTGATCTTCTCGGCGGAGGACGTCGTGCCTCTCATCGGGTCGCGCAGCGGCGTGCTCGTCTACCAGCGCACGCGCGCCGGGCAGCACGTGCTGCTACGCGCCTCCGGTCGTCGGGCGCCGCTCCTGCGCGGAGGCATGTCCAGCTGAGCGCGGCCCGGACCGTCCTCGTCGTCGGTGGCGGCGTCACCGGTTGCGAGGCGGCGTGGCGCGCGGCGCGTGAGGGCGCGACGGTCACGCTCGTGACGACGAGCCTCGACACGGTCTACGCGCTCGACGAGGAGCCAGGGGCACTGGCCCCGCCTCCGGGGACGTTGCTGTACTCGGTGCTGGCGGAGGGAGCCGGCACCCGCTGGGACGTTCACCGCGCGGCCAAGTACGCTCTCGAATCGGAGCCTTCGCTGCACTTGCTGCAGTCCACCGCGTCGGCGCTGATCGTCGCGGACGGCGCCGTGGTGGGCGTCGAGACCTGGGAGGGCGTGCCGCGGCGCGCGGCTGCCGTCGCCCTGTGCGTCGGCACGTTCCTTCAGGCGCGCCTCGAGATCGGATCGGTGGTGGAGCAGCATGGGCGCCTGTCCGAGATGGCCTACGACGACCTGTACCGCGACCTGCAGGAGCGCGGGTTCGAGTTCGAGGGGCTACAGATCGCGTCTGAAGCCGGTTCGGGTTCTTTGCCTCACGTGGTGCGGACGCTCGTCTTCGCGGCCGCGGAGAGGTCGTCCGCAGACCTGAGCCTGCCCCGCCTGGCACGGCTCTACGCTGCCGGGGCCTGCGTGGCCAGGCCGGCCGGGCCGCCCGGCGTGGTGGCCTGCGCGGCAGAGGGCATGCGACTGGCCGATGTCCTGACCGGTGCGGCCGGGGGCGGGGCTCCTGCGGCCGGCGCCGCCTAGTTGGTCGGAGTGTCCGCCCTGGGCGTGGTGTAGCGCTCGATCTTCTGCAGCTCGTCCGGCTCGGCCCAGGCGACCTGCGGGCCCTGTTCTGTCGTCCTGACGAGCCTGTAACGGTACGGGGGCGACGGCTGCTTGAGCGTGATGACGAACCTTTCGCCCTCCAACAGCACCTCTTCGCCGATCGTGAAGGTCGCCATGGTCACGAGGTTACCCCCAGCGGCCGCGGCCGGCGAGGGACGTCTCGCCCGCGGCGCGCACGAAGACGGGCCCGTCCGGCAGCGGGAACAGGCCTCGCGCGGACCCTCTGGCCAGCAGCTCGCGCACCGCGGCCTCCCCAGCCGCGCCAACGTCGAGGGAGTGCTCGTTCACGTACAGCTCGATGTGCCGTCGCCTCACGTCCTCGTCCATCTCCTGCGCGTGCTGCGACACGTAGGCGGCAGACGCCTCCGGTCGGTCGTACGCGTGCTCCAGGCTCGCCCTCACGAGCGCGTCGAGGCGGAGGTGGACGTCTTCGCCCAGCGACCGCCGAACCGCGATCGCGCCCAACGGCACCAGGTGGCCCACCTCGTCCTCCCACCACGCGCCCAGGTCGACGAGGGCGTGCAGGCCGTGGCGCGGGTAGGTGAAGCGGCTCTCGTGGATGATCAGGCCGGCGTCGTACTCCCCGGCCGCGACAGCCGGCATGATCCTGTCGTAGCGCACGACCTCCGTCGTCAGGTCGCTGCGCCACAGTGAGAGCAGCAGCTTGGCCGTCGTCGTCCCGCCCGGTACCGCCACGCGCTTGCCGGCCAGGTCGAGGTCGGCGGAGCGAGCGACGACGAGGGGCCCTACGCCTCGGCCCAGCGCTCCCCCGGAGCGGAGCAGCACCCAGTCCCGCGACAGGTAGCCGTAGGCGTGGTAGCTGACCTTGGTGACGTCGAGCGTCCCGCGCACGGCGGCCTCGTTGAGGGCATCGATGTCGAGGAGGCTCACGTCGAACTCCAGGGCCCCCGCGCCCGGCCCGCCGGCCTGAGCCCGGGAGCCGTCCAGCAGCCCGGTCGCCAGCGCGTGGAATATGAAGGTGTCGTTGGGGCAAGGGGAGTAACCGAGCCTCAGGCGCATGCTCACGTCCCCGAGGAGACCCGGATGAAGCTCTCGAGCTCCTCTCTGAGCCGCAGCAGCGACGGGCGATGCACGTACATCATGTGGCCGGCTTCGTAGAAGCTCATGCTCACGTTCTCGCGTTGCTCCGGCCTCAGACCCATGTGAGCGAAGGTGTGGAGGGTGGCGAAGTACGGCGTGGCCAGGTCGTAGTAGCCGTTGGCGACGTGCACCTGGAGGTGGGGGTTGACGCTCATCGCCTTCCTGAGCGTCTCGGCGACGTTGAGGTAGCGGTTCTCCACGTCCTTGTAGCTCCAGCTCTGGTACAGGTTCGCCAGGATCTCGTAGGGCAGGTCGGAGAGGTAACGAAGCTCCGTCCTGAGGTAGTCGTTGAGCGTCGCCGTGTACGGGCCCTGGGTCGCGGACATGCTGGGGTCGAACTCGAAGCGCTCGCCCGCCGAGTCGCGGTCGACGCCCGTGTAGCGGCCATCGATGCGGCCGACGGTCCGGCCCTCGGAACGCAGCAGCTCCTTCGTGAAGCGGAAGATCTCGATGCGCAGGTCCGTGGACTCGACGTAGGCCTCGCTCAGGCCGGTGTAACGGGCCAGGTCCCTGGCGACGTCCGCGCGCTCCTCCGCCGGCAGCCTGTCGCCTTGCAGCAGAGCCGGGGCGTAGCGGCGCAGGGCGAACTCCTCGACCCGCTCCATCAGTTGGGCGACGGATAGGGACTGGAGCTCCTCGTCGAGACGGCCGTGGTAATGAGCGGTGGCCGCGTAGGTGGGCAGGAACAAAAGGGGCGGGAGGTCGTTACCCGGTCCGAAGCGAGCGGTGCCGAACTCGAGGATCGCCGACACCAGGATGAGCCCGCTCAAGTACATGCCGTGGCGCTCCTGGAGGTGGCCGGCCAGGCCGGCGGCGCGCGTCGTGCCGTAGCTCTCGCCCGCCAGGAACTTCGGGCTGCGCCAGCGCTCGTAGCGGCCGGTGTAGAGCCTGATGAACTCGCCCACGCTCTCGACGTCGGTGTTCACGCTGTGGAAGTCCTTGGCCTTCACCCCCTCGACCGGCCGGCTGTAGCCCGTGCTCACAGGGTCGATGAACACCAGGTCGGTGACGTCGAGGAGAGACTCCTCGTTGGTGACCAGTCGGTAAGGCGGGGCGGAAGGACGA
>DASVCK010000131.1:0-6183 GCA_036381675.1 Trueperaceae bacterium
CAACCCGGGCTTCGATGTCGTGGTGCCATCCGACGTCGTCGCCACGCTGATGATCTCCGAGGGCTTGCTCGAGGAGCTCGACCACGCCAACATCCCCAACCTCGCCAACGTGGACGACACGTTCCTCGACCTGCCTTTCGACCCCGGCAACGCCTACACGGTGCCGTACCAGTGGGGCACCACCGGCATCGGTTACAACACCGAGCGCGTGGGCGAGGTGACCAGTTGGAGCGACCTGTTCGAGCACGACGGGCCCGTGGCATGGCTGGCCGACACGACGCAGATGCTCGGCGTGGCGCTGATCCTCACCGGCCACGATCCCAACAGCTCGGACCCGGACGAGCTCGAAGAGGCCAAGCAGTTCCTCATCGACAACGGCCAGAACGTCGTCTACATCGCAGGTGACGACGGCCAGGAGATGCTGGCGCGCGGCGAGGTCGACATGGTCATCGAGTACTCGGGAGACATCTTCCAGGTGATGGACGAGTGCGAGTGCGACACCTACGCCTACGTCATCCCCGAGGAGGGTGCGAACTTCTGGGTGGACAGCCTCGCGATCCCCGCCGGCGCGCCCAACAAGGCCCTGGCCGAGGCCTTCATCGACTACATCCTGGACCCCCAGGTGGGTGCCGACATCTCCAACTACACCGCTTACGGCACGCCCAACCAGGCCGCGCTCGACATGGGCCTGATCGACGAGGAGCTCGCCGAGGACCCGGGCATCTACCCCGGGCCCCAGACCCAGGAACGGCTGTTCTTCGCCGTGCAGGACGAGGAGCGCGAGGCGCTGCTCAACGAGGCCTGGGACGAGATCCGCATCTTCGTCGGGCGCTGACGCAGCGGAGGGCCGGGGCGTGACCGACGCCGTTACCGTCGCCAGTGCTCCGGCCGCCGAGCACGGCATGCCGGCGGTGAGGCTCACCGGGCTGACGAAGGAGTTCGCCGAGAGGCGCTCAGGCGGCCGCGTGCTCGCCGTCGATGCGATAGACCTGGACATCGCCGAGGGGGAGTTCTTCGCCCTCCTCGGCCCGTCCGGTTGCGGCAAGACCACGACGCTCCGGATGATCGCCGGCTTCGAGCAGCCCGACAGCGGCGAGGTCCTGCTCAGGGGCCGCGACATGCGCGGCGTGCCCGCGTTCCACCGGCCGGTCAACACGGTCTTCCAGGACTTCGCCCTGTTCCCGCACATGACGGTGATGCAGAACGTCATGTTCGGGTTGCGGATGGCGCGCACGCCGGTCAAGGAGGCCAGGCGCAAGGCCGAGGAGGCGCTTAAGCTCGTGCGCTTGCCTCACGTCGCCGAGCGCAAGCCCAGTGCCCTCTCCGGCGGCCAGAAGCAGCGCGTGGCCGTGGCACGCGCCCTCGTGAACCGGCCGGCGGTGTTGCTACTGGACGAGCCGCTCGGGGCCCTCGATCTCAAGCTCCGCAAGGCCATGCAGTTCGAGCTGAAGACGTTGCAGCAGCAGGTCGGCATCACCTTCGTCTACGTGACGCACGATCAGGAAGAGGCCCTCACGATGGCGGACCGTATCGCCGTCATGAACGAGGGCAAGGTCCTGCAGGTGGGACGCCCCGAGGACGTCTACGAGCGTCCCACCAGCCGCTTCGTCGCCGACTTCATCGGCGAGACCAACTTCCTGGACGGGGAGCTGGTAGGGGTCGAGGGCGAGCTCGGCGTCGTCAGGCTGCCAGACGGCACCTCCTTGAGCGGCACGCTGCGCGACCCGGAGCTGACGAGCGGGCCCGCGGCGCTGGCCGTGAGGCCCGAGAAGCTGAGCGTCGAGCCGTCCGGCGCGGAGGCTGCCCCAGCCGTTCCCGGCGAGTCGCGCCTCACCGGCGTCGTGGCGGCCGCGCACTACCTGGGTACCGACGCCCGCTACGAGGTCGAGGTGAGCGCGGGACGGACCGTCGTGGCGCGGGTGCAGAACCAGCACCACGGCTTCGAAGGCATGCATAGGGTCGGGCAGCCCGTGACGCTAGCGTGGCGCACGGACCATGGCTCGGTCCTCAGGTAGCGGCAGGGCTCCTCGGGCCCACGCCTCCCGCGGCGGCCGGCCTATCATCGGCGCAACCGTGAGTGGAACCGTGATCAGCATCGGAGGTCACCCTTACGAGATGGGCCTGGCCCACGGGCGGGCCGCGGCCGCCTCCGTGCGCTCGTACGCCGAGGAGCGCATGGCGTTGGCCGCGTCGGCCTCCTGGTCGGGACGCGAGGCGACCCGAGCAGAGGGGTTGGCCCTGGCGGAGTCCTGCCTGGCGGTCCACGAGGAGCGCTACCCCGCCCTGACCGAGGAGCTGCGCGGCGTGGCCGCCGGCGCCGGGGTAGCGCCGGCCGAGCTGATCGTCTCGGGCGGCTTCACGGACTTCGTCGACGTCGTGGCGGCCAAGGCCGCCAGCCCGGGCCACGCGAACGGCGACGAGGACGACTGCACGGCGCTCCTGGTGCCCGGTTCCCGTATGTCGGACGGCGAACCGGCGCTCGCGCAGACCTGGGACATGCACGAGGGGTCCGCGAACCACCTGCTGCTCCTCGAGGGGCGGCCGCTCGGCAAGCCGGCGTTCATCGTCATGACGACCGCCGGTTGTCTGGGCATGATCGGCATGAACGAGGTCGGGGTGTGCGTCGGTATCAACAACCTCACCGCCGCGGGCGGCCGCGTCGGGGTCACCTGGCCGTTCGTCGTGAGGGCGATGCTCGAGCAGGAGAGCGCGGCAGCGGCGCTGGAGGTCCTCAGGTCGGCGCCTCTGGCCGGCGGCCACAACTACCTCGTCCTTGACGCGGGCGACGACGGCGCCAACGTCGAGGCCATGCCGGACGCGCTCGCCGCCGAGGCCCTGGGCGATCGCGTGCTGGTCCACACGAACCACTGCCTGCACGAAGAGACGAAGCGCGTGGAGAGACCGCGTGAGGCGATGTCGCAAGCCGAGTCCGAAAGGCGGCTTGCGCGGGCCAGGGAGCTCGCCTCTCGAGGTGACATGGACGTCGCCTTTCTCCAGGCGATCACCGCCGACCCCGACGCCGTGTGCCGCGTGGGCGCGCCGCCGGGCCACGTCGGGACGTGCGGCGCCGTCGTCATGCGCCCGCGCACCCGCGAGCTGTGGGCGGTGACGGGCCGTCCCAGCGAGGCCCCGTACGCGAGGTACCAGCTGGGTGCCCTGACGACATGACCGTAGCGGGGGGTCGCCCGCCCTGGCCGCACGCCCGGGTCGTACAGGCCCGTCCGGAGCATGCGGCCGCGTTGGAGCGTCTCCAGGTCGTGTGCTTCCCGTACCTCAGCGAGGCCGAGCGCATGAAGGAGGAGCACTTCCTGGCGCATCAGCGGGTGTTCCCGGAAGGCGAGTTCGTCGCCGTCACGGACCGCTCGCCGGACGGATCGCCGCTGGACGAGGAGGTCGTCATCGGGCTCGGCTCCGGTTTCCTGACCCGCTTCGACCTGCAGAGGCCGGACCACTCGTTCCTCGAGGCGATCACCGGCGGCACCTACGCGAACCACGACCCGGCGGGGGACTGGTACTACGGCGCGGACATGAGCGTTCACCCCGACTACCGCGGCAAGGGCATCGGGACCGCCCTCTACCGGGCGCGACAGGAGCTGTGCCGGAGGTTGCGGTTGCGCGGCATCGTGGCCGGCGGCGCCCTGCCGGGCTACGGGCCGCACGCTCACGAGCTGACCGTGGCCGAGTACGTCCGGAAGGTCGCCTCCGGGGAGCTGCATGACCCCACCCTCAGCTTCCAGCTGGCCAACGGGTTCGAGGCCCTCGGCGTCATCGAGGGATACATGACCGATCCGCTCACGAAGGACGCCGCCAGCCTCATCGTCTGGTTCAACCCCGACAGGGAACGGCCCTGAGCGTGCCGGACGGGCCGGGGCTGGTCACGGTCGTCGGCAGCCTGAACATGGACCTCGTGGTGCGCGTGGAGCGGCACCCTCTGCCCGGTGAGACCGTGCTGGGCCGCGACCACGCCGAGCACCCCGGCGGGAAGGGCGCCAACCAGGCGGTGGCGGCAGCTCGCACTGGGGCACCGGTGCGGATGGTCGGCAGGGTGGGAGACGACGCACACGGCCGAGCGCTGCAGTCATCGCTCACGCAGGCGGGCGTCGACGTCTCCGGCGTCCGGACGGGCAACGCTCGCACGGGTGTGGCCTTCATCCAGGTCGACGATGGCGGCCAGAACACGATCGTCGTCTCGCCGGGCGCGAACGCCGAGCTCGTGGCGGGCGACCTGGACGCGGTGGATCCCCGCACCGAGGTGCTGATGCTCCAGCTCGAGGTGCCCTGGGAGGTCTCTCTGTCAGCCGCCCGTCTCGCGAGGCGTTCCGGAGCTTCGGTGGTGCTGAACCTGGCGCCAGCGCGCTCCCTGGCAGCCGCGGACCTACGGGACGTCACGCACCTGATCGTCAACGAGCATGAGGCCGGTGTCCTGCTGAGCGTCGCGGCGGACGAGGTCGCCGCCGGACCTGTCGCCGCCGCCAGGCGGCTCACGGACCGGGTCCCGGCGGTCGTGATCACGCTGGGAGCCAAGGGCGCGGCGTTCGCCACCAGGGGCGGCTCCGAGGGCACGCAGCCTGCGTTCGGGGTTCGCGTCGTCGACACCACCGCGGCGGGCGATGCCTTCGCCGGTGCGCTGGCATCCCGCCTGGCGAGCGGTGAGACCGACCTCGCGGCAGCCGTCCGCTACGCCTGCGCCGCAGGGTCGCTGGCTACCTCCGTGTGGGGGGCTCAACCGTCGTTGCCTACGGCTCAGGCCATCGAGCGACTGCTGGCGGGGTGAGGTCTTTCGGTGGCGCGGGAGGTCGCGTTGCTCTCGGCCTGCGGTCAGTCGACGGTGGCGCGGGCCAGCGTCGTGACCTCGCCGCCCGCCTCGAGCCGCAGCTCCACGACGTCCACGCCGGTGATGTCGAACTGCATCATGTTCTCGGGGCCGCGGGCCAGCTCGCGCGTGCCCGCCGGGCCTCTACCCATCACGACGTAGGTGTTGCCGCGGCCGGCCGGGCCGGGCTGCAGCATCAGCGCCCTGCCGTCGGGCAGCATGCACAGCACGCCCATGCGGGTGTCCGAGGCTTGGTTCGTGGGCTGCAGGGCCGCCACCCGCATCTCGGGGTTGCCCATCCAGTAGGCGAGGATCCTCTGGTCGTCGCGCAGCCGGGCCGACTCGGCGGCCTGCTGCACGCCCCACACGCCGACGCCAGCCACCACCAGGATCAACGCGGCCGCGGCGGCCCAGGCGAAGCCCGGCCACGTACTCCGCTGACCGCTGCCAGCGGCCGGGGCCACTGCCTCCAGGCCGCGTCCTTCTCGACCCACCACGGGCTCGTCCTGCTCCGCCGGGGCCGGCGCACCTAGGGCCACCTGCAGGCGTTCCCAGCCGCCGGCAGGCAGCTCGGCCGGCTCCAACGACGTCGTCAGCACCTCCGCGGCGACCGCGGCATCGGCATCCTCGAGCCAAGGCTCATCGGCGCCGCGCCGCTCTGCATCTCGCCGTCCTTCTTCGTTCACCGTCTGCCTTCCTCCAAAGCCGCGCGCATCTTGGCGAGCGCGCGCCTGAGCCGACTCTTCACCGTGCCGAGCGGCAGCCCGTGTCGCTCGGCCAACTCTGCGTGCGACCAGCCGCCGAAGAACGCCTCCTCCACGAGCAGGCGTTCGGCGTCGTCGAGCGCGTCGAGCGCCCGCTTCGCCATCAGCGGTGGGACTGGGTCCGGGTCCACGCTGAGGGCCACCTGGTAGGCAGCCAGATGCTCGTCGAGATCCGCCCTCATGGGCCTGGCCTTCCTGGCCCTGAGTCGCGAGAGGCTGAGGTTGCGAGCGACCGCGTAGAGGTACGTCCTCACGGACGCGAGGTCCGGGTCGAACCTCGCAGCGTTCCGCCACAACCTGAGGAAGGTGTCGTGCAGCACCTCCTCACCCTCCTCGCGGCTGCCCAGCATCCGCGTCGCGAGTGCCAGCACCAGACCGCCGTGGCGTTCGTACAGCTCGCGCAGGGCGCCCTCGTCGCCGCGTGCCAGCGACAAGGCGAGCGTGGCGTCGCTTACCGTCGTCTCGCTCAAGGTCGCTTAGGGCACCTACCTCTTCTACGCTCGCAGGGGGCTTTCGGATGCGCCACACCCGGGCAGCGGATGTCCACGAGTATGCCACGGGGGCAACGCGGCGGTTATCGTCCTGGGTGATGTCCACCGAGTTGCA
>DASVCK010000132.1:0-2232 GCA_036381675.1 Trueperaceae bacterium
TCAGGGCTTGTTCAGCTACGAGACTGTCGCCAACGACCTCTAGTACGTCAGCGTCCAACTCGACGCCGTACACCTGAGCGCCCGGTTCGCCACCAAACTGACCCAGTCGCTCGACCGCTGCCCGGAGGAACACGCCTCCGCCGAAACTGGGGTCCAGCACTCGATCTGTTCTGTCGCGGACTGCCCAGCGCGTGAGGAACTCGGCCACGGCTTCGTCCGTATAGAAGGCGCCGTAGGCCTTGGCGTCCCTGCTGAGCGTCCGGACCCCCATGGGTCGAGTGTACCTATGCGCGCCAGCCCGGGGCCGAGCGATAGGCACGAGCCGACATTGCCGCACCGACGCCGCGCCCCGGAGTCGACTGCGACGGTATGGCAGCCCCGGTTCATGAACGCAGGCGGTATCGTCTGCCGCAGACGGAACGTGGAGACCGAGAGCTGCATTCGGCTGACGCGACATCCGAGAGAGGGCAACCGATGAAGGGACTGATCTTGGCCGCCGGCCTGGGGACCAGGCTGCGGCCCCTCACCAGCCTGAGGCCCAAGCCGACGATCGCGGTCGCGAACAAGCCGCTGATCCACTACGCGGTCGACAACCTGGTCGACGCGGGCGTCGACCACATCGGCGTCGTCGTGGGCCCGCCCACCGAGGCGCCCATCCGAGAGACCCTCGAGGGCTACAGGGGCGCGCGCTTCGAGTACGTGATGCAGGACCCGCCTCGCGGGCTGGCGCACGCCGTGAAGGTCGCGCGCCCGTTCCTCGGCGACGACCCGTTCGTCATGTACCTCTCCGACAACCTCTTCGAGCACGGCATAACCGACTTCGTCAAGGCGTTCGACCCGGCGTCGGGTGTCAACGCGGTGCTGGCCCTGGTCGAGGTGCCAGACCCCCGCGCGCTGGGTGTCGCGGTGGTGGAGGACGGCAAGATCAAGCGGCTCGTCGAGAAGCCGAAGGACCCACCTAGCAACCTGGCCGTGGCGGGCGTGTACGTCTTCGACGCGAGCGTCCACGCGGCCATAGAAGGGCTCGAGCCGGGTGCGAAGGACGAGTATCAGATCACGGACGCCATCCAGCGGATGATCGAGGCAGGGCGCACGGTCGCACCAGTCGTCGTGCCCGGCTGGTGGAAGGACACGGGCAAGGCAGAGGACATACTCGACGCCAACCGGCTCGTGCTGGCACGCCTCAAGGGCAGCGTCGTCGGGACGGTCGAGGACAGTGAGCTAGTGGGCGAGGTGCTCGTGGAGGAGGGCGCAGTGGTGAGGGGTTCGACCGTCTTCGGTCCTGCCATCATCGCGGCGGGCGCCCAGCTCGAGCGCGCCTACGTGGGGCCGTTCACGACCATCGGCCGCGACGTCGTGGTGCGCGACGCCGAGCTCGAGTACACGGTCGTAGGCGCCCGCACCAGGGTCGAGCGCGTCGGTACGCGCATCCAAGCAAGCCTCATCGGCGAGGACGTGATCCTGGCGGGCCACGACGGTCGACCGGGCTCGCACCGCCTCATCGTCGGCGACGAGAGCCGTATCGAGCTTCGGGAGGGCTGAGCCGCCCGGGGTCGTGCGCGACGTCGTCACGACGGCCAAGCGTTCCCGGCGTCGTCGGAGCAGCTGCTCTCGCCCGTTTTCGGATCGAGTCTCAGCTCGAGGGTTCGGCCAGTAGCGAGCTCGGCACGCTGCACGATCGCTGCGTCTCCGCTGCCGAGAGACGGGTAGCTACAGCCGGTGACCTCGAGACGTGCCAGCGCGGCGAACAAGTCCTCGCGCCCGGGCGATAGCTCCCCGAGGTGGTCGCTGGTCATCAACACCCCTCCCGAGAGCCCCGCGAGCAGCGCCAGGCTCTCCACCTGAGCATCCGTCAGGTGGTGGAAGCGGTCCCGCAACAAGACGCAATCGGGATCGGCCTGCCACAGACGCCCGGACCCATGGCTACGCGTGACCTGATCGCGCAGCAGGCTCTCGGCGGAGCGCTCCCCGGCCCAGTTGACCCCGACGTCGCGCCCTATCCGGACCGCATCGACGAGCCCGACGGACGCCCAGAGCGGGCAACCGCAGCCCAGCCACAGCGCGTCGCCTATCTCCTCCCGGATCAACGCGGCCATCCCACCAAGGGTCTCTACCCGTTCCAGTGGAACTGGGACTCCTGCCTGACCGCCCTGGGGCAGAGCCACTACGACGAGGAGCGCGCCTGGAACGAGATCGCCACGCTGTTCGCGCACCAGTGGGAGAACGGCATGG
>DASVCK010000133.1:0-12702 GCA_036381675.1 Trueperaceae bacterium
GTGAACGGGGTCGCCGCGGGAGCCGGACTGAGCCTGGCCCTGGCGTGCGACCTGCGGGTGGCCTCGGACGCAGCTGTCTTCGCGCTGGGCTTCACCGGCATCGGACTGGTGATGGACGCCGGCAGCAGCTTCCACCTCCCCCGACTGATCGGCGTCGGGCGCACCATGGACCTCGCGCTGGGGAACCGGAGGTTGACGGCCGAGGAGGCGCGGGCGATCGGCCTCGTCGAGCGGGTGCTGCCCGCCGACGGCTTCCCCGAGGCCGTATGGGACGTGGTCAAGGGGCTGGCGGAGGGCCCCACCCTGAGCTACGCGCTCATCAAGCGGCAGCTGCAGGCGACCCTCGGCAACGACCTGGAGGCCCAGCTGGCCCTGGAGGCCGGTGCCCAGTCGCGGGCGGCGTCGAGCCGCGACGCTCGCGAGGGCGTGGCCGCGTTCAGGGAGAAGCGTCCCCCGCGCTTCGAGGGGGTCTGAGGGTGGCGCACGCCGACGTGCTCTTCCTGGGCTCCGTGTTGACGATGGACCGCGGGATGCCCCGCGCCTCCGCCGTCGCGGTGAGGGCCGGGAAGGTCCTGGCGGTCGGCTCTGCCAACCAGCTCCACGACCTGGCGGGACCCGACACGCGCGTCGTCGAGCTGGGACAGGGCTGTCTGCTGCCTGGTTTCCACGATGCCCACCTGCATCTGACTCAGTACGGCCTGGAGGCCACGCAGCTCGACCTGTCGGGGGCAGCCACCTTCGACGCGGCGCTCGAGCTGCTCAGCGCCAGGGCGAGGGCGCTGGGGCCCGAGGAAGCGCTCTTCGCGACCGGCATGGCCCTCAACACCTGGGGACTGGAGACGATCGGCAGGTCCGAGGGCGACGCGCTCGAGGCCGCCGTCGGCCGCCGCGCTGCGCTCATCAGCAGCCAGGACCATCACTCCAACTGGGCCAGCAGGGCCGTCCTGGAAGTCGCCGGCGTAAGTGACGACACGCCTGACCCGGCCGAAGGCGTGATCGTGCGTGACGAGGGCGGGCGGGCCACCGGCTTGCTGCTCGAGAAGGCACAGGCGCTCGCTGACGACGCCATACCGGGGCCCACGCAGGCGGAGCTACGACGCGCGGTCCAGGACGCCGGGGCCGCGCTGGCTGCGCACGGCATCACCACCGTCCACCACATGGCCGCGGAGCCGCCGGCGTACTTCAGGGAGCTGGCGCGGGCGGCATCGGTCGACGAGTACCCACTGCGTGTCTGGGCCTGCATCCCCCACGCTCAACTGGAGGCCGCCGCCGACATCGGGCTCGCCACCGGCCAGGGCGGCGCCAACTTCCAGGTGGGCGGGGCGAAGTTCTTCGCCGACGGCGCCCTGGGCAGCAGGACGGCGTGGATGCTCGAGCCGTACGCCGGCAGTCGAGGCGTCGGCATGGCTGTCGATGACCCTGACGTCCTCGCCGAGCGCGTGCCACTCGCCGTGCGCACCGGGTTGGCGCCGGTCGTGCACGCGATCGGCGACGCCGCCGTCAGGGCGGTGCTCGACGCGTTCGAGACCGTGGCCGCCGAAGCGGAAGGCGCCGGCCTGAGGCCGCGTCTGGAGCACGCACAGCACATGCATCCCGCCGACGTCGCCAGGGCCGGCGCGACGGGCGTGGTGGCCTCCATGCAACCCATCCACCTGACGTTCGACGCCGTCGGGATCGCGCGGCTGCTGCCGGATCGCGTCGCGCGCGCCTACCCGTTCCGGTCGCTGCTCCGCGCCGGAGCGCGTCTGGCGTTCGGCTCGGATGCTCCAGTGGCCTCTCCGGACGTCATGGTCGGGCTCAGGGCCGCCTGCCGGCGCACCGGCGCGGACGGCAGCCGGCTCACCCCGGCCGAGTCGGTGGCCCCTGACGAGGCGCTTATCGCCTACACAGCGGGCGCGGCGCACGCGATCGGCTGGGAAGGCCGATCCGGCAAGCTCGCCCCCGGCTACGACGCCGACCTGGTCGTCCTGTCGCACGATCCGTTGGTCAGCCTCGACGGTCTCGAGGTGATGGCCACCATGAAGGCTGGGCGGTTCACCTACGGCGATCCGTAGGCCAAGGCCCGCCGGCTACGCCTCGCGACGCCACACCGTCGCGCCGCCGAGCACGGCCTCGGACAGGTGCGGATCGCCCCACGCGTAGAGCGGCAGCAGCGCCTCCGAGCCGCTCACCACCAGGTAGTCGGCCATGGCCCCCGCCTCCACTCGGCCCAGATCCTTCCGGCCGAGCGCGTCGGCCGCGTGGGCCGTGGCGCCGATCAGCGTCTCCTCGACCGTGAAGCCGTACACCGCCGTCGCCAGGTGAAGGGCGGGCAGCAGCGAGTACAACGGGCTCGAGCCGGGGTTGTGATCGCTCGCGACGGCCACCTTCACCCCGCTGGAGCGGAACGTCCGAGCGGACGGCAGGCCGGCGCCGAGCACAGCGGCCGCGCCGGGCAAGACCGTGGCTACGACCCCTGCCTCCGCCAGGGCGACCAGGTCGCTCTCCGTGGCCCGCTCGAGGTGATCGGCAGACAGCGCGCCGAGCTCCGCGAGGAGCCTGGCGCCGCCGGTCCGCGTCAGCTGTTCGACGTGTCCCTTGAGCGGCAGGCCGGCAGACGCCGCTGCCTCCAGCAGACGCCGGGCCTCGTCGAGCTCGAAGGCGCCGCGGTCCAAGAAGACGTCGAACGCGTCGGCCAGGCCGCTGGCGGCAGCCGCGGGGATCGTCTCGCTGGCGAAGCGCGCGACGTACTCGGAGCGGTCCACGCCGGGGTCGGGCACGTGCGCCAGGAGCGTGGTCGTGATGCGCTGGAAGCCTTCCTCGCCCAGTCGTCTCGCCACCCTGAGCTGTTTCAGCTCGTCCTCTGTCGTCAGGCCGTAGCCCGACTTGACCTCCAGCGTCGTGACGCCCCCGCGCACGAACGACCGGGCCCGCCTCCTGGCCAGGTGGAGGAGGCGCTCCTCCGACGCCTGTCGCGTCGCGGCCACCGTGGCGTGGATGCCGCCCCCGGACGCCAGGATTTCCTCGTAGTCGGCTCCCCTCGACCTGGCCACGTACTCGCCCACCCGGTTGCCGTCCCACACGAGGTGGGTGTGGCAGTCGACGAGACCGGGCAGCACGCCGCGTCCGCCCAGCTGCACAGGCGGCAGCCCCGCGTACTCCGGCGGCACGTCGCCCTCGCTGCCCACCCAGGCGAACCTGTCGCCGTCCACGACGAACGCCGCGCCGTGGATGCGCTCGAACGGGGTGTACAGCTCGGACACTCCCCTGACGAGGTATGCGCCCCCTGACGATTCCACTTGCCGACAGACCATACCGCAGGGGCGGCGGTGGACGTCCCCGCGGCGAGCGGCGCGCGAGCTGGGCCACCCTAGGTCCCGATGCGGGTAGCCTCTGTTGGGAGGTGTCCGCGGGAGGTGTCCGTTAGGCTCGTCGTCGGCTGCGCCCTGCTGGTCGCCCTGGTCGCCTGCGCCGCTGGCGGCGAGGTCCGTGTCGACGGCTCCTCGACGGTCTACCCGATCTCTCTGGCCGTGGCCGAGGAGTTCTCGATACTCCACCCGCAAGCGAACGTGTCGGTCTCGTTCTCCGGGACCGGCGGGGGCCTGAGCAAGCTATGCAACGGCGAGATAGACATCGCCGGGGCCAGCCGCGTGATCGAGCCGTCCGAGCTGGCGACCTGCGCCGAGAACGGCATAGACGTCATCGAGCTGCCCATCGCCGCGGACGCCATCACCGTCGTCGTCCACCCGGACAACGACTGGGTGGAGTGCCTGGACCTGGGCGAGCTGCGGGCGATCTGGGAGCCCGCCTCCAGCGTGACCAACTGGAGCGACGTCAGGACCGGCTGGCCGGCAGAGGAGATCGTCCTGTTCGGCCCCGGCACTGACTCCGGAACGTTCGACTACTTCACGGAGGCCGTCAACGGTACGCCCGGCGCCACCCGCACCGACTTCTTCCCCAGCGAGGACGACAACGTGCTGGTGCAGGGGGTGCGGAGCGACAGGTACGCCCTGGGTTACTTCGGCTTCGCCCACTACGCCGAGAACACGGACGCGGTGAGGGCGGTCGCGGTGGACGGCGGCGCCGGGTGCACGCTACCGAAGCGAGAGACGATCGAGGCGAACGCCTACAGCCCGCTGTCCAGGCCGCTGTTCGTCTACGTAGCGACGACCTCGCTGAGGAAGGAAGCCGTAGCTGGGCTCGCCGCCTTCTACCTCGGTGACGAGGCCAGCGAGCTGGTCTCCGGCAGCGGGTACGTCGCCTATCCCGCCGAGGTCTACAGGGCCGCCACGGCGCGACTGCAGGAGCGCGTGACGGGCTCAGCCTTCCTCGACTTCGAGCCGGGCGATTCGGTGCTGGAGGCCGTGCGGGCGCGGTGATCGAGGACGGCACATGCGACTGAGGGCTGCGGCACGCGCGAGGGAACGCGTGTTCGGGGGCGTCCTGCTGGCGCTCGCGTGCCTGTCCGTCCTCACTACGGTGGGCGTCGTCGCGGTCCTCGTGTTCGAGACGACGGCCTTCTTCTCCGACCCCGCGGTGAGCCTGCGGGAGTTCTTTACGGGCCGACAGTGGACGCCGCTCTTCGCCGACCAGCGCTTCGGCATCCTGCCGCTCCTCACCGGCACGCTGATGGTCACTGGCATCGCGCTCATCGTGGGAGTTCCGCTCGGGCTCATGAGCGCCGTCTACCTCTCCGAGTTCGCCGCTGCCCGCAGGCGCAGGCGCGTGACGTCGGTGCTGGAGCTGCTCGCGGGCATCCCCACCGTCGTCCTGGGCTACTTCGCGCTGCTGTTCGTCACGCCGCTTCTGCAGCGGTTCGTGCCTGACCTCGACCTGTTCAACCCGCTCTCGGCGGGGCTGGTGATGGCGTTCATGATCCTGCCGACGGTTTCTTCGATCTCGACCGATGCCATGCAGGCAGTGCCGGGCGCCTTGAGGCAGGCTGCCTACGGCATGGGAGCCACCAAGATCCAGTTGATATGGCGCGTCGTGCTACCAGCGTCCCTGTCGGGCATCGTCGCCTCCGTGATACTCGCGTTCTCGCGAGCAGTTGGCGAGACGATGATCGTCACGCTGGCCGCCGGGCAGCGGCCGCTGTTCACGCTGGACCCGCGTGAGACGATCGCCACCATGACCTCGTTCATCGTCCAGGCCGCCAGCGGCGACCAGCCGGCAGGCTCGCTCGCGGCTCGTTCGCTGTACGCCGTGGCCGCGACGCTGTTCGCGATCACCCTGGTCCTCAACCTCGTGTCCCAGATCGTCGTCAGGCGCTTCCGCGAGCGCTACGAGTGAGCGCCTTGCCCCGGCCGAAGAGAGCCGACCTGCCGGACATGCTCGACGTCGGCGGCAGGCAGTCGCGGCGTCGCAGGCGGCGCCTGAAGGCCATGGAGGCCGCGGTGGCCGTGCCGGTACTGCTCGCGCTGTTGCTCTTGGGAGCGCTCCTGTTCGACGTGATCACCGACACCCTGTCGTGGCAGGTCATCACACCCGCGGGGTCGGGTCGGAGCTATGCCTTCGCGGAGGGCTTCGCCCCGTTCGGCTCGTGGGAGCGGGTCATGCGGCACGAGCTAGCGGCGCGCGGCGTGCCGGCCGCCGACGTGGAGTCGCTCCTCGCGGACCCGGAGGAGCGCAGGGTCCTCGAGGCCAGGAACCGCGTGGAGCTGATGCCGTGGGTGAACGGTCGCCCGTTCCGGTGGCTGGTGACGACGACGAGCGACGAGCTCGTGGCGGACCGGCCCCTGTGGGGTGGCCTCAGGAGCCGCAGCGAGCTCCTTGCGGCCGCGGAGCCCGGCCAGGTCGTCGTCCTGAACGCCTGGCTCGACCCGGCGTTCTTGCTGCGCAACGCCTCCCGCAGCCCCCTGGTGGCCGGCCTGCTGCCCGCGTTCGTCGGCAGCCTCATGCTGGTCGGCCTGGTCATCCTCCTGGCGGTGCCGCTCGGCGTCGGCACCGCTGTCTATCTCGAGGAGTACGCCTCGGACACGAGGTTGGCACGTCTCATCGAGCTCAACCTCTCCAACCTCGCCGGCGTGCCCAGCGTCGTGTACGGCATCCTGGGTCTGACCGTGTTCGTCAGGCTCATGCGCCTGGGGCCCGTCGTCCTCGCGGGAGCCCTGACGCTGACGCTCCTGGTCGTGCCGGTCGTGGTGGTGGCCGCGCGCGAGGCGATCCGCTCCGTGCCGCCCAGCCTGAGGCAGGCGGCCTACGGGCTGGGGGCCACCCGCTCGCAGGTAGTCCTCCGCGTGGTCCTGCCCAACGCCATCGCCGGCATCACGACCGGGGTGGTGCTCGCGATCGCCAGGACGATCGGTGAGACGGCCCCTCTTCTCGTCCTCGGCGCCGCTGCCTTCGTGCCGCGACCGCCGGACGGGCTGCTGTCAACGTTCACGGCGATCCCGATCCAGATCTACTCGTGGGTGTCCGAGAACGACGTGGAGTTCACCCACGTGGCCTCGGCCGCGATATTGGTGCTGTTGGCGGTGCTGGCGGTCCTCTACGGCATCGCGTACTACCTGAGGCGCGGGTTCGCGAGCCGCTAGCGCGGCGATGGAAGGGTGAGACGTGACGGAGGCCGACAAGATCCCTGACCAGACGGTGCGTAGCTCACCCGTCCCGGCCGAGGAGGCGGCCGTCGTGATCGAGGACCTCAGCCTCTGGTACGGCGACTTCAGGGCGCTATACGACGTGTCGCTGACCGTGCCCCGCAACCAGGTCACGGCGCTGATCGGCGCCTCCGGCTGCGGCAAGAGCACGCTGCTGCGGTCGATCAACCGGATGAACGACCTCGTCGATGGGGTCAGGGTGACCGGGGCGGTGCGCTACGACGGTGTAGAGCTCTACGGGCCCGACGTCGACCCCGTGGAGGTGAGGCGCCGGATCGGCATGGTGTTCCAGAAGCCGAACCCGTTCCCGAAGTCGATATACGAGAACGTCGCGTTCGGCCCCAGGCTCACCGGCTTCAGGGGCGACATGGACGCGCTGGTGGAGCGGGCGCTGAGGGAGGCTGCCCTCTGGGACGAGGTGTCCTCGAAGCTGCGTGAGTCGGGCCTCGGCCTCTCGGGCGGCCAGCAACAGCGCCTGTGCATCGCCAGGGCGCTGGCGTCCGACCCCAGCGTGATCCTCATGGACGAGCCCACGAGCGCCCTGGACCCGATCGCCACGGACCGGATCGAGCGGTTGATCACGGACCTGAAGCGGGACTACACCGTGCTGATCGTCACGCACAACATGCAACAGGCAGGCCGCGTTAGCGACCGGACGGCGTTCATGCACCTGGGGCGCCTGGTGGAGGAGGGGCCTACCGACCTGATCTTCACGAACCCGCGTCAGGAGCTGACCGAGCGGTACGTATCGGGCAGGTTCGGCTGAGGCAACCGCCGTGCCCCTTGGCCGACGGTGTCTTGGGCTTTAGCGCTACGCCAGCAAAGAAGTGACCCCGCGTGGGAGGCGCGGGGTCTTCTCGGAAGAGGATGGGAAGAGGTAATGGGAGGGTTACCTCAGTCCTCAGGTCCTTAGACTAATGGCCAGCACTTACAAAGTTCTTACTCGGCCCTGAAACGCTGTCCAGCACGGCATGAGGCGTTCGATGACCGGCGTCTTCGCCGGCGTTTTCTCGCAGCGCGTAGATACCGTGTCCCGCGCGCTTGGCAGCCTTCGCGGGCCCCGGTCTCGCTGGCGCGGATGGGCCATTGCCTAGGACCGGGCTGCCCAGCGGCGGATGTCCGCTATGCTGGTTGCCCTTCTTCGAACAGGGGGACAGCGTGGGCAGCACGTCGATGGGCGGGCAAGACGTGGAGTCGCGCGGTCGTACCGGTTCAGCGCCGGACGGACGAGCGGGGGCCATGGCGATCTCGGGCGGCGACTCCCTGGAGTCGGTGAGGGAAGCGGTGGCCGCTCGGCTGCGTCGGGGTTCGTGGCGCGAGGCCATGGCCGAGTGCCGGCGCCGCGCCCCCGCGCTGGCTACCGAGGTCGTGGACCAGGCCGGCAACAGGGCCTTCAACGAGGGCGACTTCGCGGGACTGTGGCGCGAGCTCAGCACCCTGCCCGAAGCCGTTCAATGTGAGCCGGCGGTCGCCTACTGGCTGTACGTGACCGCGACGGCGGTCAACAGGCAGTCGGAGGTGATGGGCCTGGTGTCCACGGTCCTCGGTGGCTCTGCCGCCCCCGAGCTCCGTGCCGCCGTGGCCGTGACCAAGCCCGGCGCCGACGCCGGTGCCGAGACGCTCAGGGCGCTCGAGGCACACGAGTCGGCGACGACGATCAGGGCCAGGGCCTTCGCCTTGGCGCTCGAGGGCGACAGGCACTCGCCGATACTGCTGTTCCGAAGGGCCATGGCGCTCGCCGAGCACTCGGATGCCAGTCACCTGGTGGTGGCTTGCGCGATAGACGTCGCCAACCAGGAGCTCGCGCTGGGGCACTACAAGAGCGGCCGCGATTGGGCTCGCTGGGCCCTCGACGAGTACGAGCGCCGCGAGCTGCGTGAGGAGTACAGGCGCGAGGTCGCGGCGGCCACGCTGGCCTTCGCCCAGATGCTCCTGGGCGACCTGCCGGCCGCGCGCGCCGCACTGGCCCACGTCGCGATCGGGCCGGAGAAGCTGGGCATACCCACCTACGAAGCCGTCGTGTCCACGGCGGCGGACCTGAGCCTGCTCGAGGGGCGCTGCGAGGAGGCCCTGGGCCTGTTCACGCTGCTGAGGCGAAGCTCGCCGCTCACACAGGTGGCTTCGGCGTCCCTGGACGTCACCAAGTGCCACCTCGCGACCGGGGACGTCGATGCCGCTCTGGAGTCGGCCGAGTACGCCTTCTCGCTCAGCCGCGGCGCGCCGCGGGCTCAGGCGGCGATCGGTACGCTGGGCATGGGCATGGCCCTCAGCTACCGTGACCTGCCACGCGCCACGGCGCTGCTCGAGACGGCTGCTCGGCAGTTCGAGCAGACCAACTTCCAGCTCTTCCAGACCCAGGCCGCGATGTGGCTGGCGCTGTGTCATGTCAGGCAGGGAAGGGTGGACGAGGCGGCCAGGGCGCTGTCCCTCGGCGCGGACGGCCTGCGCGAGCTGTCAGAGACCGGGTGGCGCCTCCTCATGGCGTGCGATCCGCAGCACGCGCAGCTGGTCGCTCTGTGGCGCGGCGGGGGAAGCCCGCTTAAGGTCAGGCTGCTGGGCTCGCCCGCGGTCGAGTACCGGGCTCGTCAACTGCCCCTGACCGCCCGGCAGCGCGAGGTGCTGGCCGTGCTGTGCGACAGCGAGGCCGGCGTCACCGTGGAGCAGCTACGGGAGCTGGTCTTCGGCGCCGACGTCCATCCCGGCACCGTCAAGTCCACGGTGTCGCGCCTGCGGCAGTTGGTGCCCATCTCCGCCTCGCCTTATCGACTCCTGGCGCCGTTCGAGTGCGACTTCAAGCAGGTACTCGCCTTCATCTCCACCGGCCAGGCCCACCGCGCCGTTCAGCAGTACACGGGCCCGCTGCTGCCCGGCTCGTTGGCGCCCGGCGTCGTGGACCTCAGGCTTCACGTCGAGGAGTGCCTGAGGCGAGCCGTGATGGCAGCCAGCGATCCCGACCTGCTCATCCAGTTCGCGACCGCACAAGGAGACGATCTGGAGCTGTGGGAGGCCGCGCGCGCCAGCCTGGCACACGGCGACTACAGGTTGCCTTTGGTCATCGCACGGATACGGCGGATCCGGGAAGCGTGGAAATGACGCTTCGGGGGGCTTGCCCGAGAGGGCAAGTCCCCCCTGAGCGGAGCGAATAGAAGCCTAGGAACCTCGGTCCCGGAAGGGCAGGGCGCCCAAGCGGAGCGCGTAGGAATGAAGGAACCTCGGTCGCGGACACCCGGCGGGGCCTAGGTAGTGAACAGCGAGCTCACCGAGGTGTGCTGGTGAACGTTGCGTATGGCCTTGGCCAATAGCGGCGCCACGCTGAGCACGGTGGCGTTCGTGACGTCCTGGCGCAGCGGCACGGTGTCCGTCACGTAGAGCCCGGAGATCGCCGGGTGCGTCAGCCGCTCTTGGGCCGGCGGCGTGAAGACCGGGTGGGTCGCAGCGACGCGGATGTCGGGCTCGGCCCCCAGGCGCAACAGCGCCTCGATGCCTTGGCGCATGGTGCCGGCGGTGCTGATCATGTCGTCGATGATGATGGGCCTCATGCCTTCGACGTCACCGATGACGTGCGTGACCTGCGTATCGGTGGGGCTGGTGCGCCGCTTGTACAGCATGGCGAGCGGCAGGTTCAGGTACTGGGCGAGCCGCCTGGCCTCGGTCGCCCGGCCGACGTCCGGCGAGACGACGATCGAGCCGTCCAGGTCGGTCTGCTTCAGGTGGTCGCCTAGGATCGGCAGCGCCGTGAGGTGGTCGAACGGCACGTCGAAGAAACCCTGGATCTGCCCGGCATGAAGGTCGACGGAGATGACGCGGTCGGCACCGGCGGTCTCGAGCAGGTTCGCCACCAGCTTGGCCGTGATGGGTTCCCTGGCCTGCACCTTCTTGTCCTGCCTGGCGTACCCGAAGTAGGGGATGACGGCGTTGATGCGCCAGGCGGACGCCCGCCTCAACGCGTCTATGAGCACCAGCAGCTCCATGAGGTTGTGGTTCACGGGCGCCGAGGTGGATTGGACGATGTAGCAGTCGGCGCCCCGCACCGACTCCTCGATCATGATGCGAGTCTCGCCGTCCGGGAACTGAGAGACCGTTCCGCTGGCTAGTGGTACGCCGAGGTGCTTCGCGACCGATGACGCCAGGTCCGGCGTCGAGGTGCCACGGAAGAGCTTGACGTCATCGCCGATCCTCACCGGGCGTACTCTACCGCCCGCGACTCGCGCACGACGGTCACCTGGACCTGGCCCGGGTACTCCATGTCCTGTTCGATCCGGTTGGCTATGTCACGTGCCAGAAGCACGGCAGAGGCGTCGTCGACCTTGTCGGGTTGGACGATGATCCTGACCTCGCGCCCGGCCTGGATGGCGTAGGCGTTCTCGACGCCCGGGAAGCTCGTCGCGATGTTCTCGAGGCCCTCGAGCCGTTTGATGTAGCTCTCGAGGGTCTCGCGCCTGGCCCCCGGCCGCGCGGCCGAGATGGCGTCGGCGGCGTTGACGATGATGGGGTAGAGCGTCTCCGCGCGGTCGAGGTCGTGGTGGTTGAGGATCGCATCGATGACCTCGGGCGGCTCGCCGAAGCGCCGTCCCAAGTTCGCCCCGATCTCGGTGTGGGTGCCCTCGATCTCCCGGTCGATCGACTTCCCGATGTCGTGCAGCAGCCCTGCCCGCCTGGCCATGCCCTCGTCCACGCCGAGCTCGGCCGCGAGGATGCCGGAGAGGTGCGCGACCTGCACCGAGTGCTTGAGGATGTTCTGCCCGTAGCTGGTGCGGAACTGCATGCGGCCGAGCAGCTGGATCAGGCCCGGCTTGAGGCCGACGATGTTGGCTTCCAGGGCAGCCTCATCACCGCGCTCCCGGATGTAGTTCTGCATGTCGTGCTGTGCCTTGTGCACGACCTCTTCGATCCGCGCGGGGTGGATGCGGCCGTCGGTCACGAGCTCGGAGAGCGCCAGCTTCGCGACCTCGCGCCTGATCGGGTTGAACGACGAGAGCAGCACGGCCTCGGGCGTGTCGTCGATGATCAGGTCGACGCCTGTCAGCGCCTCGAACGCCCGGATGTTGCGGCCCTCGCGGCCGATGATGCGGCCCTTCATGGCGTCGTTGGGGATGGGCACCACCGAGACGCTGATGGCGGCCGAGACCTCGGACGCGCTGCGCTGGATCGCTTGGGAGAGGATGTCGGTGGCGCGCTTCTTGGACTCGGCGTCGGCGCGCTCGAGCGCGGCCCTGACCCGAACGGCCTTCTCGCGCTCGAGCTCGCGCTCGACCCGCTCGAGGACCATCTGTGTGGCCTGTTCGCGAGTGAGCTGCGCGACCTCGTGCAGCTGTGCCGCCAGCTGGGCCTCGCGTCCCTGCAGCTCTTCCTCACGTGCCTGCATGTCCACCGACCGCTGGTTGAGCCGCTCCTCTGCCTCATCCAGCCTGAGCGCGCGCGCGTCCTGCTGCTCGCCGCGCCTGTTGAGACGGTCTTCCTGCTGCTCGAGCTTCTCGCGGTCGCGCCTGATCTCCTCGCGCAGTTCGCGCAGCTGGGCCAGCTCCCGCTCGCCCTCCTCGCGGCTGCGTTGGATCTCGGCGCGCACGGCGGACCGCTCGCGTTCCAGGTCCTCCTGCAGCCGCTGCCTGAGGCGCTGTTCGTCCTCTTCCCAGCGGCGCCTGGCCTGCTCGATCTCGGCCTGGGCGTCCGATTGCGCCCGCTCCACGGTGCGCCTGGCTTCCCGCTCTGCCTCTTCGACGCGCGCGCGGTACAGCCTCTCGGCCTCGGCCTTGGCGTCCGTCTCCTGGCGCTGCCTCAGCACCCACACGGCGCCGGCGCCCACGGCCAGGCCTACGATGAGCAGCAGGATCCCCAGGGCCGCGCTCACGCCGGTTCTCCAGCGACCGCGACGGCGCGCGCCGCGCCGGTGCCGATAGCGTTCATGACCGCGCTCCGGATCTCGTCGACGAGGTCTGGTCGGGTGGTGAGCAGCTCGACGGCCTTCTCCTTACCCTGACCCAGCCGCGTCTCACCGTACGAGAACCACGACCCCGACTTCTGCACCACATCCAGATCCGCCGCCACCTGCACCAGATCACCCAACCGATCGATACCCCGACCGAAGAGGATATCCACCTCAGCCTCCCGGAACGGCGGCGCCACC
>DASVCK010000134.1:0-29332 GCA_036381675.1 Trueperaceae bacterium
GGCAGGTGGCCGATAGTGGCCACCTGCCGACGGGTCAGCAGCTAAGCGCTTACTGGCCGATCCAACTGAGTTCCAGTTCCCTGGAACCCACGAGGCCGTTGATCTGGCCGTCCAAGTGCTCGCCTTGGAGCGCCGAGCTCCAGGCGTAGTGGCTCATCTGAGCCGCGGTGTAGAGGATGGGCACCAGCTCGGACTCAACCTGCTGGATCTCGAGGCCGATGTCGCGGGCAGCCTCGGTGTCGAGGGTGGCGCGACCCTGGTTCATGAGGGTCTGCATCAGCGTTTCCTGCGAGTAGAGGCAGTCGCCCGAGGTGTTGAACATGTGCAGGCCGCCGTCGCAGGAGATGACGTTCTCGCCGAACGGCCAGTCACGCGAGCCGCCGGAGAGGCCGATCAGGATGCCTTCCCACTGGCGGTCTTCGCCGGCGGAGAGGAGCTGCTCGACGAGCAGGTTGAAGTCGATGGGGGTGGGCGTGATGTCGATGCCGACCTCGCGGGCGGAGTCCGCGAAGATCTGGACCATCTGCTCACGGGTCGTGTTGCCCGCGTTCGTGGCGAGGGTGAAGCTGAGCGGGAAACCCGCGTCGTTCACGAGCACGCCGTTGGCGTTGCGCTGGTCGAACCCGATCTCCGCCAGCAGTTCAGCGGCGCGCTCGGGGTCGTACGGGTACTTGGTGACGTCGTCGTTCACCCAGTAGGTGTTGATCGGGTAGACGTTCGTGTACATCGGAACGCCTTCGCCGTTGTAGAGCAGCTCGATCATCGTGTCGCGGTCCACTAGGTGGGCCATGGCGCGACGGAAGGTCACGTTGCGGAACACGGCTTCGAGCTCCGGGTTGGAGGCCATGTTCCAGTTGAAGACGATGAACTGGCTCGAGGCCACGGGCGCGACGGACTCCAGGACCGTGGCGTCGATGTCGCCGTTGTTGATGGCCTGGTTGATGACGCCGATGTCATCGAGGTTGCGCGGGCTGAAGACGTCGAGCTCGCCGGCCAGGAACAGGTTGAGTGCGGCGTCGATGTCAGCGATCGTCATCGTGTACGCATCGAGGTAGGGAAGCGGGTTCCCGGCTTCGTCGACGTTCCACTCGCCGAAGTAGGGGTTCCTCTCGAGCACGATGCGCTCACCGGGCGTGTAGCTGGTGGGCACGAACGCCGTGGTCCAGATGGTCTGCGAGACGTCGGCGTCGGTTCCCCAGAGGGCCTTCACGGCCTCGGCGCCGCCGGAGCGGTAGGCTTCACCGAAGATCTTGTCGGGCAGCGGGAGCAGGGCGACGATCGGCATGGCCAGGCGGTCGGGGCGGGGGAAGTTGAAGCGCAGGGTGTTCTCGCCGGTGATCTCGAGCGTGATCGGGTCGTCACCGCTGAACCAGCTGTCGTAGGCGTTGGAGCCGACGTCAGGGTCGCTCTCGATGACGTAGCGGATGTAGTAGTCCTGAACGGTCACGGGGGAGCCGTCGGACCAGAGGATCCCGTCGCGCAGGGTGATGTCGACGGACCTGCCGTCCTCGGCGATCACCATGTCGGAGGCGGCCCACGGGGACCACTCGTCGGTGTCGGGGCCGCGGTTGATGAGCAAGGCGCCCGTGTTCATGAGGAACGTGGTCATGGTCGTCGACTCGGCGTAGATCGCCGGGTTGAACGTGCGCGGGTCGCTGATCGTGTAGTCACGCATCGTGCCGCCGGGGACGACCTCCTCCGGCGATGACGTCGTCCACCCGCTCGGCCAGACGATGGGCTGAGCGAGGGCGGACGCCGCGAACGCGAGCGCGGCTAGGGCGAGTACCAGCTTCTTCATGCTACCTCCAGGGGTACAGCGGACGTTTGGGCTCCTCCTACCGTTCACATCCGCCGATGTCGTAACGACGGTCTAAGCTACCCGTTCCCCGACGTCACCGCAAGGTATCAAGGCGGGACCGAGGTCACGCTGATCCGCTAGCGTCGAACGGCTGGTGGACACGGACTGCTCTCGCCATCGCGGCGTGGGCGCACGCGGTTTGTTACCCACTGGCAGCGAATCTAGCATCGGGCCAAAAGGGCGTCAACGCGATGGGGACGGTGCTTCAAGGGTGTGTGAAGGGTGTTGGGGGCCGCCCCTTAACGGTGACGGCCGGCCCCGAGGAAAGGCCGGCCGTGCAGGACGCAGGAAGGCTAGAACGCCGTCCTCAACGCGGCACGACCTGCATGAGTATCGCCAGTGCGCCCCAGATCGCGGCGAGGTAGATGGTCAGGCGATGGAGGCCGCCCGCCGTGCCGCCCATAGAGGCGAAGTCGCCGCCGCCACCCCCACCGCCCAGCGCGTCACCGAGCCCCGATTGCTTCGGCTCCTGCATGAGGACGACGACGGTCAGCAGCGCCGACACGATCACGAACACGATGAGCACGATCCAGAACATCTTCCCTCCAGCTTGAGAGGCCCACGGGCCGGTGCCGGCCATGAGCTGCGTGGCCCAACTGGTGCATGGCGGCGCTGACGCCGGCCTCGCGTGGTGCCGAGAGCGGGACTCGAACCCGCACGGGTCTCCCCGGTTGATTTTGAGTCAACTGCGTCTACCGTTCCGCCATCTCGGCAGGCCCGACTCAGCATGTTAGCCTGCTGCCAGGACGCGTGCCAAGCGTAGCGGTGACCTGATCATGACCGCGCGTACGAGGACGCGAGCCGGCACCGCCGCGAGACCTCTCGCGAGATGACCAAGCCCGTGAGTGAGCGAGAGACCAGAGCCCAGCCTTGGCAGAGGTGAGAGGTTGAGACCCACGACCAACAAGGGCATCGCGGTCGTCAGCTTCCCTGGCAGCAACTGCGACGACGACGCACGTCATGCCCTGCAGAGCGTGCTGGGCGCGCCCGTGCGCATGGTGTGGCACGACGAGACCGACCTGTCTGGTTACCTGGCGGTGGTCCTGCCGGGCGGCTTCAGCTTCGGTGACTACCTGAGAGGTGGGGCGCTGGCCGCGCAGAGCCCTGTCATGGCGGCGGTGCGCGACTTCGCGCGGGGCGGCGGACCCGTCCTGGGCATCTGCAACGGCTTCCAGGTCCTGACCGAGGCCGGCCTGCTCCCTGGCCAACTGGCCCGCAACACCTCGCTCGGCTTCGTGTGCCGCGACGTCCATCTCAAGGTGGAGCGCTCGGCCGCCCCGTTCACGACCAGGACGCAAGTCGGCACCGTGCTCAGGTTGCCTGTGGCGCACGGTGAGGGCGCCTACTTCGCCGCGGACGAGACGCTGGATCGCCTCGAGGGTGAAGGGCTGGTCGCGTTCAGGTACTGCGATGCCTCCGGGGCCGTGGTTCCGGAGGCGAACGTCAACGGCGCTGCCCGTTCGATCGCCGGCATCGTCAACGCCCGCGGCAACGTGATGGGGATGATGCCCCATCCCGAGAGGGCCGTGGAACCGTTGCTCGGCTACGGGGACGGCAACCTCGTGCTCGGTTCACTGCTCGACCAGGTCATGGCAGCCGCCGCGTGACCCTGGCAGCATGACCAGGGCGCAGATGCCCGACCTGAAAACGGGGCTCAGGGACAGCGCGAGCGCGTTCGGCCTCACGACAGCCGAGTTCGACGAGGTCGTGCTCAGGCTGGGACGTGAACCGAACGCCGTGGAGGCAGGGGTCTTCGGCGCCCTGTGGAGCGAGCACTGCGGTTACAAGAACTCGCGCCCACTGCTCAGGCAGCTGCCCACCCAGGGTCCAGCCGTGCTGCAGGGACCCGGTGAGAACGCGGGCGTCGTCGACATAGGCGAGGGGTTGGGCGTGGCGTTCAAGATGGAGAGCCACAACCACCCGAGCGCCGTCGAGCCGGTGCAGGGCGCGGCCACGGGCGTGGGCGGGATCCTCAGGGACATCTTCGCGATGGGGGCGCGGCCCTTCGCCGTGCTCGACTCCCTGCGCTTCGGTGAGCTCACGTCGCCGCGCAGCCGCCATCTCCTCTCCGGCGTCGTAGCCGGCATCGCCTCCTACGGCAACGCCGTGGGCGTGCCGACCGTGGGGGGCGAGGTCGAGGTCAACGCCTGCTTCGAGGAGAACCCGCTCGTCAACGTGATGGCGCTCGGACTGCTGCGCCACTCCGACCTACAGCGGGGCACCGTGGGTGAGGTCGGCAACCGGCTGCTCTACGTCGGCTCCCGGACCGGGCGCGACGGGCTGGGCGGCGCTGTCTTCGCCTCCGCCGACCTATCCGTCGCATCGGAAGCCGACAGGCCGGCCGTACAGGTGGGTGACCCCTTCATGGAGAAGTCGCTGCTCGAGGCCTGCCTCGAGGCCTACGCGCGCGACCTCGTAGCCGGCGTGCAGGACATGGGCGCGGCAGGCCTGGCATCCAGCGTCGCCGAGATGGCCCACCGCGCCGGCAAGGGTGTCGACCTCGACCTCGACGCGGTGCCCAGGCGCGAGGCCGGCATGACGCCGCTCGAAGTCATGCTCTCGGAGTCGCAGGAACGCATGATGCTGACAGCCAGGCCGGGGCGGGAGGAAGAGCTGCTGGCCCTGTTCGCCCACTACGGCCTCGAGGCGGCCTGGGTCGGGGTGGTGCGTGACCATGGCGAGCTGCGCCTGCTCGTGGGGGGCGATGTCGTCGCCGCCATGCCGGTCGCGGCCCTCAACCAGCCGCCCGAGTACGTCAGGGAAGGGCGCGAGGACGACATCGTCGTGGCAGCGCGCCAGCGGGACCTCGCCGAGTTCCCTGCCGTCGACGACCCGGCCGGGGCGCTGCTTACACTTCTCGCGGCCCCTACGATCGCCAGCAAGGAACCCGTCTACCGGCGTTACGACCACCAGGTCATGACGAACACGGTGGTGTTGCCTGGCGCCGCCGACGCCGCCGTTATGCGCGTCAAAGGCACCGGGCTCGGGGTCGCGGCCACGGTCGATTGCAACTCGCGCTACGTCTACCTGAGCCCTCGCCTGGGCGCGGCTCACGCCGTGGCGGAGGCGGCCCGCAACCTCAGCTGCGTGGGCGCAGAGCCGCTTGGCGTGACGGACAACCTCAACTTCGGTAACCCGACCGACCCGGGCGTGTATCACCAGCTCTCCGAAGCCGTCCAGGGCATCCGGGAGGCCTGCCTCGCTCTGGGCACGCCCGTCACGGGCGGGAACGTGAGCCTCTACAACCAGTACGTCGAGGGCGACGTCACCAGGGCCGTGCACCCGACGCCGACGATCGGCATGGTCGGCGTGCTGCGCGACGTCTCCCACCGCGCGACACAGGGCCTCAAGCGCCGCGGCGACGTGCTGCTCCTCCTGGGAGCCGGCGCCCCCAGCCTGGGCGCCTCGGAGCTCCTGTTCCGGCACCACGGCGTCGAGGCCGGCACGCCACCCGAGCTCGACCTGCGGGCCGAGGCTGCCGTGCAGCGCGTCGTCAGGCGGCTCATCGCCGGCGGTGCCTGCGACACGGCCCACGATGTCTCGACGGGCGGGCTCGCCGTCTGCCTGGCTGAGATGGCCATGACCGGCGGCATGGGCCTGACGGCCAGCGCGCCGGCCATGACGGGACACGAAGCGGGAAGGGACGTAGCGCTCTTCGGGGAGTCTTCGGCGAGGATCGTCGTCGCGGTGGTGCCTGAAGACGTGAAGACGGTGCTCGACGCCTGCCGCGAGGACGGCGTCCCGGCCATCCGGCTCGGTGCGTCTGCCGGAGACAGGTTCCGGCTCGTGGTCCAGGGTCGGGAAGACAGCGCCATCGACGTGGCGGTCGAGGAGATGCTCGCAGCCTGGCGCGCGACCTTCGAGGGCGCGCTAGGCTGAGCCGTGGCCGCCCGGATCGACCTGGTGACACCAGGAGACCTAGACAAGCCGACGGAGGAGTGCGGCGTCTTCGGGGTCCACGTGGTTCCCGGGTACGCCGACATGGACCTGGCTTTGAGCTGCCAGCTGGGCCTGTTCGCCCTGCAGCACCGTGGCCAGGAGTCGTGTGGCATCTGCGTCGCCTCGGAGGACGAGGTCCGCATCGAGAAGGGCATGGGACTCGTCACCCAGGTGTTCACCGAGGAGCGCCTGGCGAAGCTGGCCGTGCCCGGCGGGCGCACCGCCGTGGGCCACACCCGCTACTCCACGACCGGCTCGAGCCGCCTCTACAACGCGCAGCCGTTGACCGTGAGGTCGAACAAGGGCGTGCTCGCCCTGGCGCACAACGGGAACTTCACGAACGCGCGCGAGCTGCGCAACGCGATGCTCGCGACGGGCGCCGTGTTCCAGACCACGAACGACAGCGAGGTCATGCTCAACCTCATCGCCCGCTACTCGCATCTGGACCTCAGGCGCGCCGCCGCGATGGCCATGACCGAGCTGGAAGGCGGGTTCTCCGTCGTGCTCATGGACCAGCATCGCCTGTTAGGCCTCCGCGACAGGCACGGCGTCAGGCCGCTCGTGCTGGGCCGACTGGCAGGTGGCTGGGTCCTGGCCTCCGAGCCGGGTGCGCTCAGCGTCGTCGGGGCCGAGTACGTACGTGACGTGAGGCCCGGGGAGATGGTCGTCGCCGACGATGCCGGCCTCCACTCCGAGCAGGTTCTGCCACCGGCTCCTACCCCGTGCGCGTTCGAGTGGATCTACTTCGCACGCGGCGACTCCGTCCTCGACGGCGTCTCCGTGCATGACGCCAGGGTCCGCATGGGCGAGCGGCTCGCCGTCGAAGCGCCCGCTCGGGCCGACGTCGTCATCGGCGTCCCGGAGTCCGGGTTGGCGGCGGCCGTCGGTTACTCCCGCGCCAGCGGCATCCGGTACGACCTGGGCCTCTACCGGTCGCCCTACGCGGGTAGGACGTTCATCAACCCGACCCAGCACCTACGCGACCTCAAGGTGAACCTCAAGCTGGCCGCCACCTCGGCGGTAGCGGGCAAGCGCGTCGTGCTCGTGGACGACTCCATCGTCCGGGGCACCACGTCGGGCCGCATCGTGCGGTTGCTCCGGGAGGCGGGCGCCACCGAGGTCCACTTCAGGGTGTCCAGCCCACCGATAACGCACCCCTGCTACTACGGCATCGACACAGCCGCCCGCCAGGAGCTGGCCGCCTCCACCCTCAGCCTGGAACAGATCAGACAGCGTATCGGCGCTGACTCGCTGGCCTTCCTGAGCGAAGGAGGTCTGCAGGCGGCGCTGGGGTTGGCGTCGGTGTGCCTCGCCTGCTTCAACGGCCGCTATCCCGCCGGCAAGCCGGCCGAGGTAGGGGAGGCGCGCACCGCCGAGGAGGCGACCGCGTTCGCGTGAACGCCCGGCAGACCCTGCGGCCTAGGACCGCGTCTCCCTAGACGCTGCGCCTGTTCAGGACCAGCCACGCGAACCGCCAAAGACGCGGTATCCGGCGCCATCTCCTCGGGTCGAGCAGGACGCGGAAGAGCCATTCCACGCCCAGACGCGTGGTCCAGGCCGGCATCCGTCTCGCGGTGCCAGCCAGCACGTCCAGGGTGCCGCCGACGCCGATCATGACCGTCGCCCCGAGCTCGCGGCCGTGCTGGTGCAGGAACTTCTCCTGACCCTCACCCAGGCCCGCCAGCAGCAGCGGGGCACCGCTCGCCCGGACGGCGGCACAGACCTCCTCGACCTCGCCTGGCCGCCGGAAGTAGCCGTGGTGAGCACCCAGCACCCGCGTCCCGAAGCGCTTCTCGATCGCGCGGGCGGCGGCCATGGCGACGCCCGGCCGGCCGCCGAGGAGGTAGACGCTGAGCTCGCTGCCGCCCTCCCGCAGCACGCGCGTGACCAGGTCGATGCCCGGCACCCTGCCCCTTAGGAGGGTGCCGTGCCGACGGGCGGCCCACGTGATCCCGACGCCGTCGGCCACGCTCAGGTCGGCGTGCCTGATCGCGCTGCCCAGCTCGTGATCCGCGCGGGACATCACGGCGATCTCGGGGTTGAGCGTGACGACGAGCATGCCGGGCTCCTCCGGCCTCTTGCCGCGACGGATAGCGCCCAACACCCAGGCGGTGGCCTCCTCGAGGCTCACCGCGTCGACAGGCAACCCGAGGACGTAGGTGCGCACCCTCAGCCGTGTTCCGGTCTCACGAACCGGTAGAGGGGGGCCACGCCCGACATGTCGACCTCGGACAGCACGGGCGCCGTGGCGGAGATGGAGGCCGCGCCGGCGAGCCCCAGGTCCTGGTCGCTGCCGAGCGAGCGCAGGAAGTTGCCGACGCGGGAGTGCCAGAGAGCCTCGATCGGGTCGGGGTACGAGCGGAGCATGGCGACGGCGAACGAGGTGGCTCCGGTCTCCTCGGCCCCCCCAGCGCGGTAGCGGGCGAGGCCGGCGATGAGCCCGGCCGCGAGCCCGTCGTCTAAGTCAGGCTCCCCGCCGAAGCCCGAGCAGACCAGGTCGATGCGGCCGCTGGACAGGGAGACGGCGAGCTCCGCGACCGCGCGAGCGTTGAGGAGAGAGCCCAGCACGACCGCCCTGGCGCCGCCCAGCGAAGCCATCGCCTTGGGGGCGTTCTCGGTGAGGATGACGGCCGAGCGGCCGGTCACCTCGAGAGAGCGGAGCTCGGCAGGCGACGTCCCGTGGTTGAACCTCTCGGGCGGGAAGCCGCCGCGCTCGCCCATGAGCAGCACGCCGGGGTCGGCCTCCGCTTCTTGCCGAGCTCGGCGCACGGAGCCAGTGAGCGCGAGCCGGGCCAGTCCCCTGTCGAGGAGCATGGGGGCAAGCGTGCCGGTGCGCAGCACGTCGATGAGCACGACGACGTCTTCGTAAGGTCCGGCGGGCGCCAGGTCGGTATGGATTCGCATCGTTCCCTCGGGCTCGGCCGGCCAGTGTGGCGACCGCGGCCTCCCCCCGTCAGGGAGCCGGCCGGTGTTCTCACACCAGGCACGCGGACTGTACCACCCGTGAAACCGGCCCAGGCGTCAAGGCGTGCGACAGGTGAGGTGCTCCGGGCCTCGGTAAGCTACGCCGTGCCAAGTGGCGTACCTCTCCCCAGCAAGGACCTCCGCACCGACTACGCCGCCGGGGAGCTGAGCGAGTTCTTCCAGTTGGCGCCGGGCGACACGGCAGCCGCGCTGGAGCTGGAGCGTGACGTCGACCGCCAGGCTCTGGCCGCGGCGCTCCGGCCCCACGCCGTTCGTTTGGGGGCTCCCGACGAGGCGCTGCGCAGCCTGGAACGGTTGGCGCAGCCCGGCTCGATGGCCGTCGTGACCGGGCAGCAGGCCGGCCTCCTGCTCGGTCCCATGTACACGCTCTCCAAGGCCATGACCGCCGTGCGGCTCGCGGAGCGTCTCGACACCGAGGACAGGCCGGTCGTGCCCGTGTTCTGGGTAGCCAGCCAGGACCACGACGTCGCCGAGGTCGACCACACCTTCCTCCTCGACGCTTCGGAGACCCTGCACGAGGCTCGCGTCACCCTCCCGGCAGAGGTACCGGTCGGCCGCATACCGATGGCCGGGGAGATGGTGATCGCCGTGGCGGCGTCCCTGGCTCGTCACGAGCCTTCGCCGGCGCGGGGGCCGGAGGTGCTGGCCCTGTTGGACGAGACGGCCTCTGCCTCGCGCTCGTTCGCTGACTGGTTCTCGGCCCAGCTCTACCGGCTGCTCGGGCGCTACGGCCTGGTCGTCGTCGACCCGCTCGATCCCGCCGTCGCCGCGCTGTTCTCCAAGGTCCTGCGGCGCGAGGTACACGAGCCCCTGGCTGGCCCGGAGCGCGTCAACGCCGCTGGTCAGGCGATCAGACGGCGGGGACATGTACCGCAGCTGGGCAGGGGCGACGGCGCTACGAACCTGTTCATCGAGCTGCCCGGCGATGACGGGCTGCCCAGGCGGCGCCTGTTGCGGGCGGTTCGCGGAGGGTTCGTCGCCGACGGGACGAGGCTCGCGACCGCGGAGGTGCTGGCCAGGCTGGATGAGGATCCCACCGCGATCACCCCGGCTGCCGGACTGAGGCCCGTGGTGCAGGACGTGCTGCTGCCCACCGCCGTCTCGGTCCTGGGACCGGGCGAGCTGGCCTACGTCGCGCAGCTGCGCGGCGTGTACGAGCTGCACGACGTGCCGATGCCGCTGGCCTGGCCGCGAGCGACGGTCACGGTGCTCGAGCCGGCCGCCGCCCGCCTGCTCGCTGCGCTCGGGACGTCGGCGGCCGAGTTCACGTCCGACCCGGAAGCCGTGCTGGAGAGGGCGCTGCTCGCTAGGCACGGGAGCATGACGGAGTTCGCCAAGGCCACGGCGACGTTGGAGAAGGCGATGGCAGACCTCCTGGCCCATGTAGGCGGCATCGATCCGACCTTGCGCGGCACGGTGGAGCGCGGCCGGCGGTACCTCGATGCGACCGTGGAGAGGCTGCGCGGCAAGAGCGCCGCCGCCCTCGCCAGGAAGGACGCGGACACCAGGCGCCAGTTCGAGCGTCTGGCGGCGCACCTGACCCCGCGGGGGCAACCGGCGGAGCGGGTGCTGTCGCCCTACAGCCACATCCTGAAGTTCGGGGCGGAGCCGCTGATCGCGCGCCTCGAGCGCGTGGGCGAGCAGGGCGATCACGAGCTGAGGCTGTAGCGACGGCTCGCGGCCGACCCCTGCCTGGGGCGCGCCGTGCGCTAACGCTTGACCGAGTAGTTGGGCGCGTCGGCCGTGATCGTCACGTCGTGCGGATGGGACTCCACCAGGCTCGCCTGCGTGATCGTGACGAACCTGGCCTCCTCCTGTAGCGTTCGCAGGTCCGGTGCGCCGCAGTAGCCCATCGCCGAGCGCACGCCGCCGGTCAGTTGGTAAAGGACGTCCCTCACCGGGCCCTTGTAGGCGACGACCCCTTCGATACCTTCCGGAACGAGCTTGGCCCGGTCCTTGGCGTTGTCCTCCTGGAAGTAGCGGTCGGCGCTGCCGCCGGACATGGCGCCCAGGCTCCCCATCCCGCGGTACGCCTTGTAGCGCCGGCCGTCGCGTAGGACCTCCTCGCCGGGCGCCTCCGTCGTGCCCGCCAGGAGCGACCCCATCATCACGGTGTCTGCGCCCGCCGCCAGGGCCTTGGCGACGTCGCCGGAGTACTTGACGCCGCCGTCGGCGACCAGCGTCACCCCTGCGCCGCGGGTCACGTCCGCCACGGACAAGATCGCGGACAGTTGCGGCATGCCCACGCCGGTCACGACCCGTGTCGTGCAGATCGAGCCGGGGCCGATGCCGACCTTGACGCCGTCCGCTCCCCGTTCCACCAGGTCGGCGGCCGCCTCCGCGGTGGCGATGTTGCCGGCCACGACCTCCACCGTGAACGACTTTTTGAGGTAGGAGAGGGCGTCGAGGATGCCTTGGGAGTGCCCGTGCGCGCTGTCGAGCACCAGCACGTCGACGCCCGCGTCCACCAGTGCGCTCGCGCGCGACTCCAGGTCCGGGCTCACGCCGACAGCCGCGGCGACGCGGAGCCGGCCGAGCTCATCCTTCGCGGAGCTTGGGTACTCGACCGCCTTGTTGATGTCCTTGATGGTGATCAGGCCGCGCAGGCGATAGTCGTCGTCGACGACGAGCAGCTTCTCGATGCGGTGCTCGCGGAGGATCTCACGGGCGGCCGCCAGGCCGGTGCCCACCGGCACCGTGACGAGGTCCTGGGAGGTCATCAGCTCCGTGACGCTCCTGTCGGGGTCGTCGACGAAGCGCAGGTCGCGGTTGGTCAGTATGCCGACGAGGCGGCCGCCTTCGGCGACGATGGGCACGCCGCTGATGCGGTACTCGCGCATGAGGCGCTGTGCGTCGCCCACTCGCGCGTCGGTGCCGAGCGTGATGGGGTCGACGATCATGCCCGACTCGGAGCGCTTGACCTTCCTGACCATCTCGGCCTGGTGGGCCACCGACATCTTCTTGTGGATCACGCCGATGCCGCCGTTGCGGGCCATGGCGATGGCCATCTCGGTCTCCGTGACGGTGTCCATGGCGGCCGATACGAGCGGGGTGCCGAGTGCCACGCCGGGCGTGAAGCGGGTCCTCATGTCGACGTCCTTGGGCAGGACGTTGCTGCGGGCGGGCACCAGCAGCACATCGTCGAACGTCAGTGCGGTGCCGACGATCTTGTCGACCGCAGGCCTGGACCTCGCGAGCGTTTCCGTCACTCTCTCACCTCTGCCAGTTCCTCTAGTGCCGCCCGCCACCGCTCCGGCATGCGCACGGCGCGCCCGCTCCTGTCGGTGGGTACGTGGACCGTCTTACCGGTGGCGATGAGCTCGCCGCTCGGGTACCGCTCGAGGCGGTAGTCGAAGGCTATCAGCCGACTGCGAGCCTCCGTCATCTTCGAGACGACGGTGACCTGGTCGTCGAAGTACGCAGCGCTGCGGTAGACGACCTCGAGGCGGGACACGGCCAGCGACAGGCCGGAGTCCTCCATCTCGCGGTAGCTCATGCCGCGCTCGCGCATCCACTCGACGCGGCCCGCCTCGAACCAGACGGGATACACGGAGTGATGAACGACGCCCATCTGGTCCGTCTCGGCGAACCTCGTCCTGATCAGGGTGACGCTCTCCCTGTCTGGATCGGCCTCCGCGCTGCTTGTCGGTTCGTGTCCGGGTACCACGCCTGCCTCGCGCTCAGCATAGCGTGGGCGCCCCTAAGCGCCTTCCCGCCGGTGGTAGACTCCGCCGGGGAGCGACCTCGTGAGCAGCCGCAGACCGCGCACCATCGGCGCGGAGTTCCAGTCACAGACCAAGTTCCGGCGTGGCCAACTCCCCGGGGCGCGCTCGCGCGGCGCGCCGGCCTTCAAGATCTACGCCAACCCCAAGGAGATCGCCAAGCTCCCACAGCCGCACGTCAAGGGGGGCACCGGTGTGTGGACGGCTCTCTCGTCGGCACGCGGTGAGGCCGAGGGCGGGCGCATCAAGGACTCGCAGCTCTCCCAGCTGCTGTGGTCGGCGGCCGGCTTCACGCCCGCGCAACAGAGGGTGCCCGTGAGCTCTCACCCGGTCTCCTCGATAGAGGTCTACGTGCTGGCGCTGCAGGTGAGGAACCTGCTGGCAGGTGTCTATCACTACGCCGCGCGCGAGCACAGCCTGGCCCACTTGAGCCTGGGTGACCCGCTGCAGCCGCTGGCGGGCGCCCTGCTCGTCGACCTTGAGCTGGAGGCGCAGGCCGCGCTCCTCTGCTTCACCGGCATGCCGGACCGGCACAGGGCCACCGACGGCGGCAGGGCCTACCGTTACCTCTACCTCGACGCCGGCGCCGCCGCCCAGAACGTCGTGATGGCGGCGGGGGCCATGGGGCTGGCCAGCCGACTCGTCGTGGACTTCTACGACGACGAGCTCTCGGACCTCCTCAAGCTCGACGGCAGGGGAGAGCACCCGTTGTGTCTCGTCGCCGTCGGCTCCTGAACGGAAAGGTAGACCGGTATGTCTGATCAGGTGATGGACGGCAACGCCGCGGTGCTGGCTCGGTCGGCAGAGCATGCCACCTTCCTGTGGCGGCCCGAGGTCGCTTTCGTGAGCGGGGACGGCGCACTCATCTACGACGCCGACGGGCGCGAGTACATCGACTGCCTCGCCGGCATCGCCGTCGCGAGCGTGGGACACGGCAACACCCGCCTCGCAGACGCGATCGCGGCGCAGGCCAGGCGCCTGATCGTGTGCCCACAGAACCTGGGCAACGACGTGCGGTCCGAGTTCCTAGCCGAGCTGTTCACCTTCGTCCGTCCACCGCTCAGCCGAGCCTTCCTGACCAACTCCGGCTCCGAGGCGAACGAAGCGGCGCTCAAGTGGGCGCGCATGGCCACGGGCAGGCGGCGCTTCGTCGCGGCCAAGCGTGGCTTCTCGGGTCGCACCATGGGGGTCCTGCCCCTCACGTGGGAGCCCAAGTACCGGGAGCCCTTCGAGACCGGCAAATCGCCCGTGACGTTCGTGACGTACGGCGACGAGGCCGAGCTACGCGCCGCTGTCGACGACACGACGGCCGCCGTGCTCCTCGAGCCCATCCAGGGTGAGAGCGGCATCCGGCCGGCTCCGGACGGGTACCTGCGACTGGCGCGAGACCTCACCGCCGAGCGTGGCGCGCTGCTGGTGCTCGACGAGATCCAGACCGGCGTCGGGCGCACCGGCACCTTCCTGGCGCACGAGCCGTCGGGTGTGAAGCCTGACGTCGTGACCCTCGCCAAGGGGCTCGCCGGCGGCGTGCCCATCGGCGCGACGCTCATGACAGAGGACGTCGCCAGGGCCATGCCGACCGGCGGGCACGGGTCCACCTTCGGCGGCAACCCGCTGGCGTCCGCAGCCGGACTGGCCGTGCTCAGGGAGTTGCGCGACCGCGGTCTCATGGAGCACGCGCTCGTCGTCGGCGAGAGGTTGATCGCCGGCCTGAGGTCGTTGGCGGACCCGCGGGTCGTGGAGGTGCGCGGGCGCGGACTCCTGATCGGCATGGAGCTGAGCGAGCCCGTAGGCCCGCTCATCGCGGCACTGATGCGCGAGGGCGTGGTGACGACGTCAGGGGGCAGCCACACGGTGCGGTTCCTGCCCCCGCTGGTGATCACGGTCGCGCAGGCCGACGAGGTCGTGAGACGCACGAAGGCAGCGCTCGCAGCCGTATCGTGAGGAATCGCTGAGCGGGCACTTGCGTAACGACCTATCATGAGCGCGATGCTGCAGCACGCCAGCCTCGCGCTCGAACTGCTCGAGTACAAGGTCGAAGAGTACGTCGCCAAGCGCACGGTGCGCGGGGGCGTCAAGAGCATGTGGGACCTGCTCGAGCAGGTGAACAGGGACCGCGAGCAGTTGTCGAACGACCAGAAGCGGCGCCTCGAGAACGTCGGCACGTCGCTCCAAGCCATCTCGGACAGCGGCCCTCTGCCCGGCGGCAGGACCCTGGGCATCGATGACCTCGTGATCGGCTCATCCGCGGACGTGGAGCTGGCCGAGGAGGAAGCGCCCGCGAGGCCGCCTGACACCCCCGAGGAGCGCGAGGAGCACGCGGTGCTCCAGCGCCTGGCCAGGCGCGTGTGGTGGGACGACCTCGACGGGTTCGTGCAGCAGCTGGCGGCCAGCTGGCGCTCGCAACGCGACCGCTACGCGCCGCGTATCGTCTACGCCGCGCTTCAGAACCTGCAGGCGAACTCGACGCGTGCGACGTTCGTGCGGGACACGAGCCTGCGCGGCTTCAAGGTCGTCAAGCCCATCCCCTCGTTGTCCGACCCGCTCGTCTCGCTGTCAGACGTCGACTCGTTGGCCGAGATCGCCCGCGACGTGATCAACCTGATCATGACGCTCGGCAAGGACGGTTCGCCGTTCCCCGACCTCGTGGTGCCGGAGGCGCAGGCTCTGCAGTACGTCAGGCAAGTCGCCCTGGCCGTGGCGGCGGACCCCTACGCCGGGCGCTCCTCGCCCATCAACGCCAAGCTCCCCAGCAGCAGGCAGCTGCGCCTGGCGATCCAGGAGCTCGAGCGGGAGAGGCTGCCCGACGACGAGAAGGCGGCACAGCGCCGGGCGCTCGAGAAGCGGCTCGCCGAGATCGTGGCGATGGAGCGCAACGAGCGGATGTCGTTCCACCGCGACGCGGCCATGTTGCAGGACGTCGTGCACGCGTTCTTCGAGCGCCTCGCCGACTACCTGCCCACGAACGTGGGAGGCCATGCCACGGGGCCGCAGCTCGGCGGCGGCGTGCTGTTCGGCGTCAACCCGGCGCTGCGGGTCGATCACATCGGCCCGGCCGCGACCGAGGTGACGGTGAGGCTAGTGGGGCCCGTGAGGCTCTCCATGGGCGGCCACGACTTCGCGTTCTCGGGCGCCGGCGCCTCCCGCGTGCTGTTCGTCGACGACCGCCAGGTCGACCTGGACAGGACGTCTGTGCTGCAGCTGGGACGGGACCGCCTGGCCGTGTTCCGCGAGGCCGACTACGTGCACCTGCGCCTCCGAGACGAAGGCCGGAGCCTGGCCGTGCGGCTCGCCGAGGCTCTCGTCGTCCTCCACGTCCTCACCAGCCCGAAGCGGGACGAGCTCATGACGGTCGCCAAGGTCATCGCGAACAGCGTCAGGGGCGAGCCGCAAGAGCTGGTGGTACAGGCGCTGAACCGGGCCAACCACATCGCCTCGCGCGCGCCCGACAAGCGCCAGGCGCTCACGGGCCTGTTCAGAGGCGCCGCACGGGCCACCGGTGTAGACATCGACAACGCCACGGTCGCCGAGCTGGTGGGGCTCATCGCCGAAGCCTTCGAGCTCGACCCCAGCGACGTCGACGGCGCGCTCGCCCGTGCCAAGGCCGACGAGCAGTCCTTCCACGCTCTCACCGGCGAGCCGCTGACGGTGGAGCTGGCCGGCCAGAAGATCACCGTCAGGCAGTACCGCGGCCGTTCCGGTGGCTCCTTCGAGAGCCTCGTCGCGATGCTGCCCGGCCAGGTGCTGGGCTCGTTCACCGACTACCTGCTCGCGCCTCTCGGCTCCGGTACGCTGCTCTTCGTCCGCGGCGACTCCGACCTGGTGGTGCTCTACCTCTCGCAAGCTCGGATCTACAGCACCGCCGTCTGAAGCTTCCGCGGCCGCGGAGGTGAGCAATGCCCCAAGCGCTCAGCGGAAGCGAGCTCGAGTCCGCCGCCCGAGGCCTGCCGGGTTGGCAGCAGGAGGGTGGAGCGCTCGTCAAGGAACTGAAGTTCGCGGACTTCTCGCAGGCGTTCGCGTTCCTCACCCGCCTGGCGATGGTCGCCGAGAAGCGTGGCCACCACCCCGACTTCCACTCCTCTTACTCCCGCGTGAGGCTGGAGCTGCGCAGCCACGATGCCGGCGGCGTCACCCAGCGAGACGTGGACCTCGCCCAAGCGGTCGAGGAACTCCTGAGATCGCCACCCTCGGCCCAGAAGGCCTAGTAGCTCGACTCGCCAGGCTCCTCGGGCTCGCTCGGCGACTCCTCGGCATCCTCGTCGTCGGCGCCTTCGGGTTCGCCGCCTTCGGGTTCGGCCCCTTCGGCCTCGGCGCTTTCGGCTTCGGCGCCTTCGGCTTCGGCGCCCTGGTCCTCCGGCGCGGGCCGTTCGGCGCCCAGCGGTGGCGCGAAGGTGTACGCCTCCCGCAGGGCTGCGACATCGTCGTCGTCGACGTCGCCGTCGCCGTCTAAGTCCGCGGGCAGGTTGAGGCCTGACCGGCCGTAGGCCGCCGCCAGCTCCAACAGGTCGCCGAAGCCGACCACCCCATCGCGGTCCAAGTCCTGCGGCGCGAACGCCGAGATCGCGGCCAGCTCTGCCAGCTCGGCGGGTCCGGGCACGGCCCCGGTGTCGGCGACCGCCATGGCCATAACTCCCGACTCGGCAGGCCCGAGGCCCAGCAGCACCCCCAGCTCGTGACGCAGACCTGCGGCCAGAGCGGGATGGTCCTCCGGCCTGACCAGCACCTCCACCTCGCCGGCCTCGGCGAGGCTCAACGTCAGCACCTCAGATCCGAACAGCGCCGCGTCGCCGTACGTGAAGCGGTAGTCGGCGTCGCCGGCCACCTCGATCTCGATGCTGCCTTCCGCGACGGACTCCCACGCCGCGGCGGCCTCCTCGAGGCGATCGGACAGCAGGAGCGGGCCGCCGAAGTCGTCCACCGCGTAGGTGCTGCTGACCACCTCTGCCGGCAACGTCGGCGCCTGAGGCGAGCCGGCCGCGGGCGGCGCCCCATTCGCCCCAGCCGGGGCCTCGGGTGCCCCCGGCTCGTCGGCCTCGGTGTCCTCGCCTCCAGGTGCCTCCGGCTCCGGGCCGGCATCACCTGGCACCTGCGGCTGGCCTAAAGCGCCGTCGCCGCCGCCATCCGCCGCTTCGGGCGCCTCGCCGCCCAGAGCCTGGCCCACGGCCTCGAGAACGGAGGAACGGGCCGCGGGCCGGTCAGACCGAGCCAAGCGACCGGAGGCGTCCAAGGCCAGGTAACGACCGTCGCCATCGACGACGGCGTCGTCCCGCAGTTGCCAGAGACCCTGGCTGAAGCCGACGACGGGTGACGCCAGACCTTCCTGCTCGCGGAACGCGACCAGGACCTCGGCGCCCGACTGCCACGAGGGGCTGCCAGCCACCAACAGCCGCCGCCCCTCCGCCTCACCGCCAAGGAGCTCGAGGACGACGGTTTCGCGCGGCTCCGTCTCCACGTCCGGGTCGTCGGCGTCTCCTGACGTGGCCGGGTCCTCGGTGAGCCACTGGCTGACGTCCAACGTCACGACGGTCCAGACCTGGTCGCCGCGCACCTCGGACCGCACGTCGGATACCCGACCGGTGAGGACGGCGTCGGCCGCTGCGAGAATCTCGTAGGGGTCCATGGCGACGTACGTGGTGGCCAGGCCGAACGGTTGGGCCCCCAGCCACACGCACAACGCCCCCACCAGCCAGCGGCGGGGCCAGCGTCTCATGGCTGCTCCTCGGGGTCGGGGGGCTCCTCCAGCGCTGGCTGCGGCGCGCGCCCCTCGGTCCGGACGGCGGTCTCCGCGAGCAGCTCGCTGCCCCGACGGGACGCGAACGCTGTACTGCTCGTGACCTCCAGGAAGTTGGCACCTGCAGCAGGCTCGAGCGCGAAGCGGAAGAGCTCGGCTTCCCCCTCCAACGTGCTGCCCAGCACCGCCAGGTCCACCTGCAGCCTGCCGGGCTCGGCAGCGTGGAACAGCGCGATCCCGGCGCCCGACGGCGTGACGCTGCCTTCGACCAGCGAGAACGTGCCGGGGTCCCAAGTGATCAAGGTCGAGAGCCCGGCCAGCGAGCGAGCCTGCGTCACGCGCGCCCGCAGCGTCACCGCCCCTCGGACCTCGGTCTCGGGCGGCGACAGGGTGAGCGCCGGTGGCGGCGGCTCCACGACGGCGAGTGTGAACTCCTGGAACGTCGAAGACAGGTTCGCGTCGGAGACGGCCAGGGTGAACGTGTAGGAGCCAAGGGCGGTGGGCACGCCCTGTAGTACGCCGTTCACAACCTCGATGCCGGGGGGCAGCGTGCCTGACTCCAACGTGAACTCGTAGGGCCTCAGCCCGCCCACCGCATGCACCGGCGCGCGGTACGACTCGTTCACGGGAGCGTCGGGCAGGTCGACGGAGAGGAAACGCAGCGCCTCGCCCTGCGTGCCCAGTTCACCGGCACAAGCGGCCACCAGCGCGGCGACCATGACCGTGAGCGTGGCGAGCACGGGGGCGCGAGCTGGGTACCTGGACACCAAGCCTCCTAGACGACGCAACGACGCGGCTAAGAGCCTACCGTACAGCGCATGAGGCCCGTGCTAGCGTCGGCCATCGCGACACGTGCCCGCTCGCACCACGATCGAGCCGCCAGGTTGACCCTTCTCCTGAGAGGCATCCGGTCCGCTCCCGCCGTGGCCCGGCGCCTTCACGTCACGGCCGCCGCCAGACACCGCCACCGCGTGCCCGAGGACGCCTTCGGTATGACAGGCAGGCTCGTGAGCGTAGACGTGGCCGAGGCGGCGAGGATCGCCGCCGCGCTGCGTGCCGCAGGCGAGCCGGGTGCCAGCGCGGGGTCCCTGGTCGCCGCCATCGTCGTGCACGAGCTCATGCACGCCGTCCTGGCGGCCGTTCCGTGGGAGGGCGCCGTGGCGGGAGTGGTGAACGGCCGCCTGACTAGCGCCGGGGCCCGGCTGGCGGAGCGGGAGTACTGGCGGACATACGGGGTCGGCCCGGAGCGGCGCGCGGACGAGGGTGGGGCTCCTGAGCCTGAGCGGCGCTGGGCCGCTTTGGAGGAGCTGGGCCTCCTGGGCCTGGCCGCCTCTAACCCCGCGCTCCGACCGTTCTCAACGTTGTTCGACCCCGGTGAGGCGCGCGCGACCCTGGAGCCGGCTTGGGAGGCGGTCATCGCGGGGTTCGCGTCGGTGGAGACACCGCCCGGCCTCGGGACGGCCGCGGGCTCGACCCCTCCCGAAGGCGCTCCGGATCCGGGGCTGGGGGAGGGCTCTTCCGAAATAGACGACAGGGTGCCGAGCCTGCTCGACCTGCTCACCCTGCCCGCCCGCTCGCACCCCACGTCGTTGCGGGGCCAGCTCGAGGCAGCTCTGCGCGCGTGGAGCTCGTTGCTCGGTGCCGGCGCCGACGACCTGGTGAGGCGCGTGCTGCGGGCCATCGACCTGCTCCGCGAGGAAGAGGTCCGTGCGGGCTTCGGGGCGCCGGCAGGTCCGCCGCCCGCCTGGCAGACCGCGTCTCCCGAGGAGCTCGGCGAGCCGCGCTACAGCCGCGACGAGCCTTGGATGGCCGGGGCCACCGTCGTCGCCAAGAGCCTCCCGGTGTGGCTAAAGCAGTTGAGTCGCTGGCACGGACGCGAGGTACGTCGCCTCGATCAGGTGCCCGACGAGGCCTTGTCCGATCTGGCGGCGGACGGCTTCGACACGCTATGGCTGGTAGGGGTGTGGGAGCGCAGCGCGGCCTCCCGGCGCATCAAGCGCCTGCAGGGCCAGGCAGACGCACTGGCGTCGGCGTACGCCGTGCACGACCACGTCATCGCGGCTGACCTGGGCGGCGAGGAGGCGTTCGCGCGCCTGAGGGACCGGGCCGAGCGCCACGGCCTGCGCTTGGCCGCCGACATGGTCGCGAACCACACCGGCATCGACTCCCTTTGGGTCGAAGAGCACCCAGAGTGGTTCGTGCAGTCGAGCCGCCCTCCGTTCCCCAACTACACCTACCAGGGAGAGGACCTGTCACCGGGACGGCCCATGGCGGTGCGGATCGAGGACGGTTACTACGGTGGGCGGGACGCCGCGGTCGCCTTCGAGCGGACGTCGCGCTCCACGGGGGAGAGGCGCTACCTCTATCACGGCAACGACGGTACCGGACTGCCGTGGAACGATACCGCTCAGATCGACTTCCTTCAGGGGAGCGCCCGCCAGGCCATCATCGACACCGTCGTCGAGGTCGCGAGGCGCTTCCCAGTGCTCCGCTTCGACGCGGCGATGGCGCTGGTGCGCAGGCACGTCAGACGCCTGTGGCACCCGGCTCCCGGCGAGGGGGGAGCGATCCCTTCCCGCAGCGCGGCGGCACTGACCCGGGAGGAGTTCGACGCCGCGATGCCGCGCGAGTTCTGGCGCGAGGTCGTCGAGGCCGTCGCGCAGCGCGCGCCCGGCACGATGCTGCTCGCCGAGGCCTTCTGGCTCATGGAGGAGACCTTCGTGCGCCATCTCGGCTTCAACCGCGTCTACCACAGCGCGTTCATGCAGCTGCTCGCCGAGGGCCGGGACAGTGAGTTGAAGCGCTTGGTGCGGGACGTCGCCGCACGCGACCCGGAGGTGCTCCAGCGGTACGTGAACTACCTGACCACGCCAGACGAGTTCAGTGCGCGGCACACCTTCGGTGCCGGTGATCGCTACTTCGGGGTCGCCACGCTGCTGTGCACCCTGCCCGGGCTGCCGCTGTTCGGGCACGGGCAGGCCGAGGGCCTCGTAGAGACGTACGGCATGGAGTTCGCCGCGCCCAGGCTGGAGGAGGCGCCGGACGAGGCCTTCAGGCAGCGCCACCGCAGGGAGCTCTCACCGCTGCTGAGGCGCCGCCGGCGTTTCGCCTCGGCGCGCGACCTCCGGCTGATGCGCGTCGTGGACTCGGGCACCGAGCTGGAGAGCGTCCACGCCTACGGCTTCACGGCGTCGGAGCGCGGTGCCCCGGCTCTGGTGCTGTTCAACCACTCCGGGGAGCGCGTTTCGGGGACGCTCATCGCGGATGGCGGCACACCGTGGGAAGTGCTTGGGATGGCGCTGCCGACCGCAGGGGAGGAGCTGGTCGCGACGGTGAACGGGCGCGAGGACCAGGCGACCTGGCGCCACCGGGACCTGGTGGGCGGCTGGCGGGTGGATCTGGGGCCCTACCAGGCCGTCGTGTTCCTCGAGCTCGGGACGCGGCCGCTGGCGGCCGAGCCGACTACCCAGCGGCCACCGCGAGAGCGCGCGCGGCCGGTCGACGCCACCGCCGTGAGGGCGGCTGCCCTCAGAAGGGCCCGTTCGCGGCGACGCGCAGGTGGCGGCTCTGCAGGTGGGTGAGCGCCAGCGCCAGGGCGTCGGCCTCGTGATCCGTGGCCGGTTGCCTGGGTAGCTCGAGCAGCGCCCGAACCATGAACGCGACCTGTTGCTTGTCTGCCCGGCCGGTGCCGACCAGCGCCTGCTTGACCTCCAACGGCCCGTACTCGAACACGGGCACGCTCAGGTCGGCCGCGCACAGCATCACGACACCGAACGCCTGACCCACCTTGAACGAGACGGCTTTCTGCCTATGGAAGAACTGCGACTCTATGACGAGTGCGTCCGGCCGGTGCGCGGAGAGGAACGCGGCCACGCCGTCCCGCAAAGCGCTCAACCGCTCCGGCCCGCCGGCTCGAGAGCTCGTCCGCAAGAGGGTGGAACCGAGGAGGCGGGCGCGCTTGCGCTCCTCCTCCACGGCTCCCAGTCCCAGGTTGGCGAGGCCGGGGTCTACGCCGACGACGCGGTAACTTGAGCCTTCGCCACCTCTCACGCTCCTAGTATTCTGTCAGGTAACGCTCCAACTCCCAACCGTGCACGGCGATGCGGTACTCGTCGTACTCGAGGGTCTTGTTGGCGAGGAACTGCTTGAAGGCGTGCTCGCCCAGGGCCTCGATGATCACGCGGTCGCGCCTGAGGTTACCCATGGCCTCCCTGAGGGTGGCGGGCAGCTCCTTGATCTTGTGGCGCCGGCGGTCGCGTACGGTCATCTGGTAGATGTTCCGGTTGACGGGCGGGGGCGGCACGAGGTCGCGCTCGAGGCCGTCGATCCCGGCGGCGCAGATCACGGCCAGTGCCAGGTAGGGGTTGCAGGAAGGGTCCGGCATCCGGAGCTCGGCGCGCGTGCTGTTGCCGCGGCGCGCGGGGACGCGGATCATCGCGCTGCGGTTGGACACCGACCAGGCGATGTTCGTCGGAGCCTCGTACCCCGGCGTGAGGCGCTTGTACGAGTTGACGGTGGGGTTCGTGATCGCGACGAACGCCGAGGCGTGCTCCAGGACGCCGGCGATCCAGCGCTCCATAACGGTGGACAGTTGATGGCTGCCGTCCTCGTCGAAAAAGGCGTTCCGGCCGTCCTTGAAGACGCTCATGTGGCAGTGCATGCCCGACCCGTTGATGCCGTTGACCGGCTTGGGCATGAAGGTCGCGTGCAGTCCGTTGTTCAGGGCGATGCGCTTGACGACGGTCCTGAACGTGAGGATGTTGTCTGCCGTCGTCACGGCGGGGGCGTACTTGAAGTCGATCTCGTGCTGACCGGGCGCGACCTCGTGGTGGGCCGCCTCGATCTCGAAGCCCATGGCGACGAGCGTGTTGACCATGTCGCGGCGGGCGTCCTCGCCGCGGTCAACTGGCGCCAGGTCGAAGTAGCCGGCGGCGTCGTTCGTCGTCGTGGTGGGCTCCCCGCGGTCGCCGCGCTCGAAGAGGAAGAACTCCGGCTCGGGACCCACGATGAAGTCGTCGTAGCCGAGGGCCCTCAGCCGCTCGATCTGGCGCTTGAGCACGTAGCGCGGATCGCCGGGGAAAGGTGAGCCGTCCGGCAGCGCGATGTCGCATACCAGGCGAGCTACCGTGCCGCGCCCGGGGCCTTCCATGGCCGCCGGCAAGACCAGGAACGTGTCCAGGTCGGGCCTGAGCAGCATGTCCGACTCTTCGATGCGGGCGAAGCCCTGGATCGACGAGCCGTCGAACATGATCTCGCCGTCGAGCGCCTTGTCGAACTGCGAACGCGGGACCTCGACGTTCTTGATCTGGCCCAGGATGTCTGAGAACTGCAGCCTGAGGAAGTTGACGTCGTGCTCCTTCAGCAGCCCTCGAACGTCCTTGATCGTCATGCCCATATTGGTCCCTTCGGCACTCCTGGCGTTACGTCCAGCCGCGGAATCGGCATGAACTGACGAAGCGTACGTAGGGAATAGGCGGATTGTCAATCGTGAAGCGCACAAGACGGTCAATAGGCCGGAGCGCTCGCTGTCCGCCGATGACCACATGCCGCGCGTGGACGCCGGCTGCCCCTCACGGCCTTCACGAGTTCTCAACCTCTGGTTACGAAACGCACTTTGCGCGTTGACAGCGCCACAAATACGAGACTAGGATGCTCCCAACCGCCGCCATATGTGTGCATTTCCACACAAGGGAGGAATCACGTCGATGAAGAGAGCACTAGGTGTCCTGCTGGTCGCGCTCGCTGGTTACGGCTTGGCGCAACCGCCGGTCTCGAACGTGGGCACGCTCATGTCCTACACGGGCGCCCTGGCCGAGTTCGGTCCCGCGATCAACAACGGCGCCATGCTGGCCGCCGACCAGTTGAACGCAGCGGCTACAGCCGTCTTCGGCGGGCCGATCATCAACATCGTGGCCGAGGACGACGGCACCAACCCCTCACAGGGCACGGACCGCGCCCGCAAGCTGATCAACACGGACGGCGTCGTAGCTATCGTCGGCGCGCTCTCCAGCGGCGTCACGGTGACGACGGCCGAGTCGGCCGTCATCCCCAGCGAGGTCGTCATGATCTCGCCGGCCAGCACGAGCCCGCTCGTCGCGCTGCTCAACGACAACGACTTCGTCTTCCGCACGACCGCCGCCGACACGCTGCAAGGCGTCGTCCTCGCGGAGCTCGCGCGCGGTGAGATCGTAGACGGCCTGAGCTACGACAGGGCCGCCATCATCTACGTGAACAACCCGTACGGGCAGGGCCTCGCCGAAGCGTTCGCGGCGGCGTTCGAGGCGCGCGGTGGCACCATCACCGCCAGCGTCGGGCACCCCGAGGAGCCGCAGCCCACGTACGCCGGCCTCCTGAGCCAGCTCTTCGCCGGCGACCCCGAGGTCGTCATCGCGGCCAGCTACCCCGGCAACGCGACCGTCTTCATGCAGGAAGCCCGTGACCTCCACGGCTTCACGAACTGGATGATGACCGACGGCACCAAGTCGCTCGACATCGTGGAAGCGCTGGGCGCCGACACCGTCGAGGGCCTGTACGGCACCGCCGCCGGCGCCGACCCCGAGTGGGCCGGCTACACACGGTTCTCCAACTTCTACGAAGAGGCCTACGGCGAGCGCCCGCCACTCCCGTACATCGACACCGCGTACGACGCCACGGCCGTCATCGGCCTCGCGATCGCCAAGGCGATCATCGACGGCGTCGAGGTGAACGCCACCAACATCCGTGACCGCCTGCGCGAGGTGTCCAACCCCGACGGCGAGGTCGTGGGCGTGGGCGAGTTCGAGGAAGCCCTCCGCCTGCTCGAGCTCGGCAGCCCCATCAACTACACGGGCGCCGCCGGTGAGGTCGACTTCGACGACCTCGGCGACGTCGTGACGCCCATGGAAGTCTGGTCCTACGAAGGCGGCGACATCGTCACCGTCACCGTGCTCTCGGCCGACCAGATCCCGGCGCAGTAAGCCAAGAGAACTCGGGGCGCGTAGCGCCTCAAGCGCGAGCGGGGAGCCTCCGGGCTCCCCGCTTCCGTTTGCCTTGGCGCTAGCTTCTGGGGCGCTCTCTTGGCTCGGGCCCCGCAACGGCCACCCGCGGTCGGATGGGACGGCGGGGATCAGTCCCTGGCCAGCGAGACGACCTTCTCCTCGGGCAGCACGCCCCGCGGGCGGTACAGCACGATGAAGAGCATCAGCAGCGCGATCAGGAAGAACCGGATGTAGGGGCCGCGCTGCGGCAGCTCGGGGGAGATCGCGGCCAGCGTGGGGCGCATGGCGTCCACCAGGAAGCTCGCGCCCGTCCAGATGGCCCAGACCAGCAAGGCGCCGAGCACGGCACCGCGGTTGTTGCCGCTGCCGCCGAGCATGAGCATCACCCAGATCAGGAACGTGCCGTAGAGCGGGTCGAAGTGGCCGTAGTCGATGGCCACCACGTAGTGCGCGTAGAGCGAGCCGCCGATGCCCATGATCACGGCGCCGACCACGAACGCCTGCATGCGGAACGCGGCCACGTTCTTACCGCTCATGGCGGCCGAGTCCTCGTCCTCACGCACGGCGCGCAAGACGCGTCCCCATGGTGAGCGGATGGCGCGCTCCAGCCCCATGTAGACGAGGAACAGCACCAGGGCGACGATCGCGACGTAGACGTACGGGTACTCACGCGGCGAGAGCGGGGCGAAGAACGAGTTGATGAAGCCCGGTAGGTAGGAGCAGCCGTCAGAGCTGGTAAGGCACGAGAGCGGCTGCGGCAGGCCGCGCAGCGGCTGTGGCCCGTTGGCGAGCCACCGCTCGTTCTGGAACACCAGGCGCACCAGCTCGCTGATGCCGATGGTCGCGATGGCGAGGTAGTCGCCGCGCAGACGCAGCGTGGGCCCGCCCACGATGAGCGCCAGCAGCCCGGCCACCACACCCGCCGCGATCAATCCCACCCAGAACGGCGCGCCGACGCCGAACGCCTGCTGGGTGAACGCCGCCATGGCCCCTGTCGGTTTGACCGTCGTGAACAGGGCAGAGGTGAACGCCCCGATCGCGAAGAAAGCTGCCACGCCGATGTTGAAGAGGCCCGTGTAGCCCCACTGGACGTTGAGGCCCAGCGTGATGACGGCGTAGACGCTTCCCATGAGCAAGAACGTGACTATGTAGGACAGCGAACCCTGCGGCATGACCAGCACCAGGAGGGCCGACAGGCCGAAGCCCGCGACCACCGCGACCGCGTGCTTGACAACGGCGGAGGCGCCCCGAAGCACCACGACGAGCAGGAGGTACAGCGGGACGGCGAGGAGGACGGCCCGCGCCAGGAACGTGGCGTCGTTCACTTCTCGCCTCCCATGAGCCCCTGCGGCCGGACCAGCAGCGCGAGGATCATGACGACGAAGGCCGCCGCCGGGCCGTAGGCCGGGTTCACGAACGCGCTCGAGACCTGCCAGACGATGCCCATGATCACGGCGCCGAACAGGGCGCCATAGACGTTGCCGATTGATCCCAGGATCACGGCGGCGAACAGGGGCAGCAGCAGCCACCACCCCATCTCCGGCCGCAGCTGGACGTCGAGGCCGTAGAGCATGCCGCCGGCGCCGGCCAAAGCCCCGCTGATCAACCAGGTCCAGAAGACGACCCGCTCGGTGGCGATACCGCTGATGCGCGCCAGGTCGGCGTTGTCGGCCATTGCGCGCATCGCCTTGCCGATCTTGGTGCGCTCGAGCAGCAGGTAGACGAGGAAGATCAGCACGACGGCGGCCCCGAGGATGAAGAGCTGATCGGTGCGCACCCGCAGGCCGGGCAGGAGCTCCACGACAGGGCGCGCCGCACCCTGGTAGTAGAAGGTGAAGTCGGCGCCGAACACCATGTAGATGATGCTGCGCACGCCGAACGCCAGACCCAGCGCGGCCATGGCCATCATCACGGGGGCGGCGCGGCGACGACGCAGGCGCCGGAACGTGAGGCGGTCGAGGCCGTAGGCGACGAGGCCGGTGAGCGGCATGACGACGATGAGCGCGACGACGAACTCGTAGCCGAACCCGAGCCCCAGGACGGGCGCGCCCGCCGGCAAGAGCGTCATGATCACGAGGCCCAGGTAGGCACCGGTGCTCATGTAGTCGCCGTGGGCGAAGTTCGCCATCTTGAGCACGCCGAACACCAGCGTGATGCCCAGGGCACCGAGCGCCAGCACCCCGCCCAACAGGACACCGCGTACCGTCAGTCCCAGGAGCCGCGAGCCGGCGATGCCCTCCATGGCGCCGAACACGATCGTCAGCAGGGCGAGCAGTGCCAACAGGACGACGAGCGACCAGCGGCTCGAGAGCGCGGTCGAGGCCGCGCGCCTGAAGGCGCGACCAGGGGACAAGGATGGAGCTTCCGTCACGTCAGCCTCCCAGGTAGAGCCGGGCGACCTCTGGGTCGCTCAGGAGCGCGGAGCCTGGGCCCTCGACCTGGTTCTTGCCGCCGGCGAGCACGTAGCCGCGGTGCGCCAGCTCCAGCGACCGCTTGGCGTTCTGCTCGACCATGAGGACGGCGACCCCCGTCGCGTTTATGTCGGCCACCTTCTCGAAGATCATGTCGACCAGCAGCGGTGCCAGGCCCGCCGAGGGCTCGTCGAGCATCAGCAGCTTGGGGTCGAGCATGAGGGCGCGGCCCATGGCTACCATCTGCCTCTCGCCGCCCGACATCTTGCCGGCGCGCTGCCGGCGACGCTCGGCGAGCCGAGGGAACAGGTCGAAGACCCGGTCCTTGCGTGCCTTGAGCGGCTCGTCGAGGATGTACGCGCCCATCTCGAGGTTCTCCTCGACGGTGAGCGTCGGGAAGACGTTGTCTACCTGGGGCACGTAGCACAGACCCAGCCGGACCACCTTCTCCGGCGCCAGGCCGGAGATGTCCTGGTCGTCGAACACGACCCGGCCCTCCCAGGGCTTGAGGAGCCCGAACACGAGCTTCATGACGGTGGACTTACCGGCTCCGTTGGGGCCCACGATCGAGACGATCTCGCCGTCGTCGACCCTGATGCTCACGCCGTTGAGCACCTGCATCTCGCCGTAGCCCGAGACCGCTCCCTCAACCGTCAAGAGCGACACTCTGTCCTCCTAGGTACGCCTCCAGCACGCGGGGGTCGTTGCGGACGAGCTCCGGTGGGCCCTCGACGAGCTTGCTCCCCTGGTTCATCACCACGACAGGGTCGCACAGGCCCATCACGAGCGGCATGTCGTGCTCGATGAGCAGGAACGTGATGCCGCGCTCCCGGTTGAGCTGCTCGATCTTCTCGCGCAAGCGGCCCATCAGCGTGGGGTTGACGCCGGCCGCGGGCTCGTCGAGCAGGACGATCGTCGGGTCTGCCATCAGCGTGCGGGCGAGCTCGAGCAGCTTCTTCTGCCCACCCGACATCGAGCCCGCCGGCTCGTTCTCCAGGTGGCTCAGCGCCACGAAGTCGAGGACCTCGCGAGCCTTCTCGCGAAGCTTGGCCTCCTGGCGCCACACGGCCTGGCGCCGGAAGATCGGGTTCCAGAACTTCTCGCCCAGCTGCCCGGCCGGCACGAGCATGAGGTTCTCGAGCACGGTCATGCCCTTCTGCTCGCGGGGGATCTGGAACGTGCGGCACAGGCCTTTGCCGAACAGCACGTGCGGCGGCAGGCCCGTGACGTCCTCTCCCTTGAGCAGCACCGTGCCGGAGTCAGGCTGGTGGAAGCCGGAGACGAGGCTGAAGAGGGTCGTCTTGCCAGCGCCGTTGGGCCCTATCAGCCCCGTTATGGTGCCGGCGCGCACGTCGAAACTGCAGTGATTGACGGCCCGCAGCCCCCCGAAGTCCTTGACCAGGCCCCGGATGCTTAGCAGTACGTCGTCTCCGTCTTGAACCAACTTGGCTGTACCTCTCGCTGCTTTCGTATGGGAGTTCGGCGGCGATGCTATCACCTGCCGCTCACGAAGGCGCCCCTGTCGCAGCGAACTTGGTAGGCGCCCCTCGTACGCTCGGCCGGGCCGGCACGCTCGCCCAGTCCGGAGCCCGGGGCTAGCTTCCGTTCGCGACGCGCTCGCGCCTGGCCGCAGCGACCATGTCGGCGAGCCTCACGAACTTGACCCGCGGCCTGCCGGCGGCCTCACCGGCCGCCACCTCCTTGGCGTC
>DASVCK010000135.1:0-11123 GCA_036381675.1 Trueperaceae bacterium
CAGGTGCTGCAGGCGATGCTCGCCGACGTGGGCGTGAACCTCGAGGTTCGGGTGCAGGAGTACGCCGCCTACGCCGAGACGGTGCAACAGGACACGGTCGAGATGTACGGCACGACCTGGGGCACCGTGACGCTCGACGCCGACTACACCCTGTACGCGTTCTTCCACTCCTCCGAGATCCCGGCGAACAACGTGTCGCGCTACAGCGTTCCCGACGTCGACGCTGCCCTGGAGCAGGCCCGCGCCACCCCGGACGACGCCCGGCGTGAGGAGCTCTACCGCTCGGTGCAGGAGCGAGTCCTGGCCGACGTGCCGATGGTGACCCTCTACTACCCGCTGTCGACCTCCGCCAAGCAGCCGGGGCTCGAGGGCGAGGTCGTGAGGTTCTCGTGGATCAACCTCGACCTGCGGCAAGCCACGCTCAGCGAGTAGGTGCTTAGAGACCGCTAGGTGGGCGGCCGAGTTCGGGCCGCTCGCCTAGCGAGTCGCTCGGGCCGACAGTCCGCCGCTGCGCCGCGGTAGCCGACCGCGCTCGCGACCGGCCCGGCCCGCTCAATACTCGGACTCGTCATGCTCGCTTACGTCACGAAGCGCGTCGCGGGGCTGGTGCCTGTCCTGCTCGGGGTCATCTTCCTGGTCTTCTGCATGGTCTGGCTCGCGCCCGGCGACCCTGTGCTGGCCCTGCTGGGCGAGAGCGCCCAGGGCATGAGCGCCGCCCAGGTCGAGGAGTTGAGGCGCGCGTACGGCCTGGACCGAGGCTTCGCCGAGCAGTTCGTGTCCTACCTCTCCGGGGCGCTGCGCCTCGACCTCGGCGTCTCGCTGCGCAGCTCGCAACCGGTCGGCGCGGAGGTGCTCTCGCGCTTCCCGGCGACCCTCGCCCTGGCCGGCAGCGCCATGCTCATCGCCATCGTCGTCGGCGGGGTGTTCGGCGTGCTCGCCGCCGTCTACAAGGGCACCTGGGTCGACAGCATCGCCATCGTCGTGGCGCTCCTCGGCGTCTCCGTGCCCGTGTTCTGGTCCGGCCTCGTGTTGATGCTCGTGTTCGCCCTGCAGCTCGGCTGGCTACCGGCCTCCGGCTTCGGAGGCTGGCGCCACCTGATCATGCCCGCCGCCGCCGTGGGCTTCTCGTCGGCCGCCTTCATCGCCCGCGTGACGCGAGCCTCGCTCATCGAGACGTTGCGTCTCGACTACGTGCGCACGGCGCGGGCGAAGGGCCTCAGGGAGCGTGCCGTGCGGCTCAAGCACGCGTTGAAGAACGCTCTGTTGCCGGTGGTGACAGTGGTGGGACTCCAGTTCGGAGGGCTGCTCGGCGGTGCGGTGTTGACCGAGACGGTCTTCGCCTGGCCGGGGGTCGGACGGTTGCTCGTCGACGCCATACGCAGCCGCGACCTGCCGCTCGTGCAGGGCTCGGTGCTTCTCGTCGCCGTGGCGTTCATCCTCGTCAACCTGCTCGTCGACCTGTCGTACGCCGCACTCAACCCCAAGGTCCGTTATGGCTGAGGCGGCCGTCGCCGCGGCAGGTCGCGTGCCCGGGCCGCTGGGCCGTTTCTGGAGCGCGCCCGCCACGAGGCGCTTCCGTCGTAACCGTGGTGCCGTCATCGGGCTGGTGCTGGTCGCTGCCCTCGTGCTGGTCGCTGTCCTCGCACCCATCCTGTCCCCGTACGCCCCGGACGCTCAGGACCTCCGGTCCCGACTGCGTCCGCCCAGCGCTGCTCACCCCTTCGGTACGGACGAGTTCGGTCGCGACATCCTCAGCCGGGTGCTGTACGGCGCCCGCATCAGCCTCTTCACCGGCCTGGTGCCGGTGGTATCGGGACTCCTCGTAGGCACCACGATCGGGCTGCTGGCTGGTTACTACCGCGGTTGGCTCGACGACGTGCTCATGCGCGTCATGGACGTCCTGCTGGCGTTCCCGTCCCTCCTGCTGGCGCTGGCCGTCGTAGGCACGTTGGGACCGGGCTTGGGCAACGCGGTCGTGGCCGTGGCCATCGTGGCCGTGCCGGGCTACGCGCGGTTGGCGCGCAGCGTCGTGATCGCGGCGCGCGAGGAGGAGTTCGTCCACGCCGCTCGGTCGCTCGGGGCGCACGACCTCCGGCTGATGGTGCGGCATGTGCTCCCGTCCACGATCGGCCCGCTGACCGTGCAGGCGACGCTGGGGATAGGTTTCGCGATACTCAGCATGGCCGGCCTCTCGTTCCTGGGCCTGGGCGTGCAGCCGCCGACATCCGATTGGGGTGAGATGCTGTCCCGCGGGCGGCGCTTCCTGCCCGGGTCCTCGTGGCTCCTCCTCTATCCGGGCGCCGCGATCTCACTTACGGTGCTTGCCTTCAACCTGCTCGGCGACGGGCTGCGCGACGCGTTCGACCCCAGGGACTAGCCCGCACGGTAGCCTCACGCATGATCCCCGTCATCGACGGTCACAACGACACGCTGCTGCTGCACTACGAGGAGCCCGCTCGCGACTTCTTCGCACGGCAGGAGACCGGCCACATCGACCTCGAACGCGCGCGGCAGGGTGGCCTGGCCGGGGCGTTCTTCGCGGTCTTCCCGCCCGGACGCACGGTGCCGGGTCTGCCGACGTCGTTCGCGCGCCGCGACGGCACGACCGCCAGGCCCGTGCCGCCAGTCGTGGATCACGCCCACGCCGTCACGACGACGAACGCCATGGTCTCGCAGTTGATCAGATGGGACTCCGACCCCGACCGCCGGCTGAGGATCGCACGCAGCGTGCGGGACATCGAGGAGGCGATGGCGGCCGGCTCGCTCGCGGCGATCCTGCACTTCGAGGGTGCCGAGGCCATCGACGTGGACCTGGCCGCGCTGGACGTCTACCACGCTGCCGGCCTGCGGTCGCTCGGCATCGTCTGGAGCCGCGCCAACGCCTTCGGCTACGGCGTGCCGTTCGCCTTCCCTTCCTCGCCGGACCTCGCCCCGGGGCTCACGGCTCACGGCGTGCGGTTGGTCAAGCGCTGCAACGAGCTGAAGATCATGATCGACCTGTCGCATATCAGCGAGAAGGGGTTCTGGGACGTCGCCGACCTGTCGGAGGCGCCTCTGGTGGCCACTCACTCGAACGCCCACGCTCTGAGCCCGTCGCCGCGCAACCTGACCGACGCCCAGTTGGAAGCGATCGCGCAGTCTGACGGGCTGGTGGGTTTGAACTTCAACGTCGGGTTCCTGGCCGAGGACGGCTCGTCGGACCCGGCGATGCCCTTGAGCGTCATGGTGCGCCACGTCGATTACCTGGTGGACAAGCTCGGCCCCGACCGCGTCGCGATGGGATCAGACTTCGACGGCGCGACGATGCCCTCGGCGATCGCCGACGTGGCGGGTGTGCAGCGGCTGTTCGAGGCCCTGGCAGACGCCGGCTACGACCGGGATACGCTCGAGAAGATCGGCTACCGGAACTGGTTGCGGGTGTTGAGGTCGACCTGGGGCGAGTGAGGCCGGGCAGGACGAAGGATCTCGTGTCCTGACGCGGTAACGGCCCTGCTAGCGGTGCCCGGCGCGAGCCCTGTCGAGCACGGCCTTGCCGTTCCTGGCCGCGTCCTGCACCAAGGCGGCCGCCACCGGTTGAGACACTAGGAACCCCTGCACCGAGTCGCAACCGGCCTCGATCACCTGGCGCAGCTGGTCGTCCGATTCCACGCCCTCGGCGGTGACCTCGACGCCCAACGCCCGACCCAGAGCCGCCACGGCCTTCAGGATCGCGAACTCGCCCGCAGCGGGACCAGAGGGCCCCTGCTCCAGGAACGCCCTGTCGAGCTTCAGCGCGTCGACCGGGAGGTCCTGGAGGTGCGCCAGCGACGCGTAACCCGTGCCGAAGTCGTCCAGGGCGACCCGCACGCCCAGACGGCGCAGTTCGGCGAGGACGTCAGAACCACGCCTGCGATCGGCGAGCGCGGCCGTCTCGGTGACCTCCACCTCGAGTCTGCCGCCCTCGAGCCCCGAGCGCTGAAGCGCCTTACGCACGTCCTCGAAGAACCCTCCCCCGCGCAGCTGCAGCGGCGATACGTTCACGGCGACGCGCGGGACGATGAAGCCGGCCTGCTGCCAGCGCACGACCTGGTCGAGGGCCAGCCCCAGCACCTCCTGGCCGAGGGAGACGATCTGGCCCGTCTCCTCCGCCAAGGGAACGAACGAGTCGGGGCTCAGGAGGCCCCGCTCGGGGTGTCGCCACCGCACCAGCGCCTCGACCCCGACCAGCTTGCCGGAGCGCAGGTCGACCCGCGGCTGGTAGTAGATCACCAGCTGCCCCGTGCCGAACGCCTGCCTCAGCTCGTCCTCCAGCTCCAGCCGCTCCTGGACGCGCACCTGCATGGCCGGCCGGAACACTGCGAACGATGGGCCCCGCGCCGCCTTCGCGCGGTACTTGGCCTGGGAGGCGGCCTTCAGGAGAGCCCCCGGCGTCTCGGCGTGGTCGGGGAACACCGCGACGCCGACCCTGGGCCTGAAGGTGACGCTCCTGCCTTCCAGCACCACCGGCTCGACGAGGCCGCCGACGACCCGCTGCGCGATGTTGGTCGCGTCGACCGTGTCGTGGAGCGGGCGCGTGATGATGGCGAACTCGTCGGTGCCGAAGCGCGCGACGGTCGACCCCTGCGCGACCGACTTCAGGCGGCGGGCCGCCAGCCGCAGCATGTCGTCGGCCGCGTCCTGGCTGACGGCGTCGTGGATGAGCCTGAAGCCATGCAGCTCGAGGTAGAGCACGGCGACCTTGTGCTTGGCCGACTTCGCGGAGGCCATGGCGTCAAGTAGCAGCGTCTCGAAACGCTGCCGGTTCGGCAGGTCGGTCACCGGGTCGTTGTTGGCCAGGTAGTCGACGCGCTGCTCGAGTGCCTTGCGCTCCTCGTAGAAGGCGTCGTCCGCGCGCCGCGCGCCCAGCTCCGCACATATCGCCATGCGAGCGATCTTGCCTCCGTACACGAGCTCGAAGACGCTGACGACCGCCTCGAACTCTCCGCGCCTGCCCTTGAGCCGCACCGTGGAGGCGCCGTTCATGCTCGCCAGGAACGGCGTCTGCGCCGTCATGTAGTCGCGGCGCACGGAGACGGGCAGGTCGCCGACGTGCAGAGCGGGCAGGCCCTTGCCCGGGACGGCGCCCGTCGGCAGCCCGAACACCTCGAGCGCCCGCGGGTTCGCGGCCAGCAGCTCGAGCGACTGTGGGTCGTAGACGACGACAGCCTGAGGATGAGTCCGGAAGAAGGCCTCGGTGGCCCGACCAGGGCTGTGCGTGCGCTCCTCCATCGGTCCCGTTCCGGGCGTGAACGCTGGCCCCCGCATGGGGGCGCGCTGATCAGGCGGCGCCTGTGCCCTTGGCGCTTGATGATACCGGGATGAGCGTCTCCGGCACCCGTGAACCGAACCACGCTGCGGCACCGACGCCGACGAGCCCGACGGCCACGGCAGCCGGCCCCAGGGACGCCGCCTGAGCGACGAGCCCGACCACGAGCGGCCCGCCCACCATGCCGGCGTCGCCGATCAGGCGCCACCAGCCGATGAACTGGGCCGCGGCCGCCGGCGGCGCCAGGTCGGCCGCCAGCGTCATCATCGTGCCCGAGCCCAGTCCGTTGCCGAGGCCCACCAGCACCGAGATGCCCAACAGCGTCCAGAACCCGCTCGCCAGCGGGACGAGCGCCACGGCGATGCCCATCAGCAGGAAGCAGGGCACGATCGCCGCCTTCCGGCCCCTCCTGTCCATGAGCCACCCGGCCGGGTAGAACATGAGCATGTCGACGAGCGCGCCGGCGCTGACGATGAGCCCGACGGCCAGTGCGTCGAGGCCCAGGACCGCTGCCCCGAACAGCGGGATCAGCACGCGGCGTCCGGCGCGCGCGGCCTGCCCCAGCACCTGGCCGAAGCCGGCGTTGAGCAGGACCGGCAGGGCGTCGCGCATCGCGCGCCTGGACTCCTGCATCGCGGGGCGGCTGCTGGCGACCGGTACGCCCCTGATCGCGATCGCCACCAACAAGACGGCGGCCAGCATCACCACGGCGTAGAGCACCAGAGGTGCGCGCAGCCCCAGCAGAGCGGCCACGGCGCCGCCCGCGGCGGGACCGACGAAGCCGCCCAGACGGTTGACGCCGCCGTAGAGCGCGATGAGACGTCCACGTCCGCCCACGCTCGTCGCCCTGGCGAGGTAGGCGTGCCTGGCGAGGTTGAAGAGCGCTATGCCCACCCCGGCCATCACACGCAGGACCAGTACCGTGGCGATGTCGTTCGCGAGCGCTGTGGCGAGCACCGACACCAGCGCGATGGCGCCGCCTACCAGCAGCGCCGTCTTGGGAGACGTGCGGTCCGTGAACCAGCCGGCGGGCACGTCGCCCAGGAGCATGCCTATCGCCTCCCCGGCCAAGACCAGGCCGACGAGTGCGATGGAGGACTCGAACGAGGCCACGAAGAGTGGCAGCGTGGGCACGAGGATACCGTCCCCCACGGCAACCAGAGCGGTCGGGACGTATATGGCCAGGGCCAGGTTCCGGGTGTCTTCCTTCACGTGCGCCGGCTCTCGCGGGGCGCACCGGGCCGCGGGTGACCCGTCACGCCCGTCGCGCCGACTCCCAGCCCCTGAGCCTGATCGCCTGCCGGTAGTACTTCACGAGCCCCTCGGCGGAGGCCGTCCAGGACCACCGCTCGGCCTCCTGCCGGCCGGCGGAGGCCAAGCGGCGACGCAGCCCCTCATCACCGATGACGCGCCTCAACCCGGCAGCCAGGGCCTCGGCGCTGCCCGGCTCCACGAGCAGGCCGGTCTCTCCGTCCTCGACGATGTGGGGGATGCCGCCCGCGCGGGCAGCGACGACCGGCACGCCTGCCGCCATCGCCTCGAGGGCAGCGAAGCCCAGGGTCTCGGAGTCAGAGGGGAACGCGAAGACGTCCCCACTGGCGTAGGCCGCAGCCAGCTCGTCACCGTCCAGGAAGCCGGTGAAGACCGTGTTCGTCCCCTCGACCTCTGCCCTCAGCCAGTCGAGGGCAGGGCCGTCGCCAACGACGGCGAAGCGCGCCTCGCCCCGCAGCAGCTCGGCCGCGCCCGCCAGGACGTCAACACGCTTCTCGAAGGACACCCGGCCCGCGTAGACGACCAGGGGGAGGTCGGTCTGCGAGCCTCCCAGACGTTCCCGCATGGAACCGGACCGATGGCTGGGGTGGAACCGGTCCGCGTCGACGGCCTTGGGCCACAGGCGCACGCGTCTGATGCCTAGGCCTCTAGCCAGCTCGACCATCTGCGGGCTCGTCGCCAGGTTGACGTGCGCCAGGTTGTGGACCTCGCGGTCGAGGACCTCAAGGGGTCGCTCGATCCAGCCGAGCGAGAGGTCCCTGACGACTTTCGGGTCGGTGTGGAAGGACGCGAGCAGCGGCAAGCGCCGGCGCCGGGCGACGAACGCCCCCCAAGTGCCGAACAGGACCGGGTTGACGACGTGGACCACGTCGGGCGCGAACTCGTCGATCTCCCGCCCGAGGCGCGCCGACGGCAGGGCGATCGTGTGCTCCGGGTACCACGGGAACGGCAGTCCGCTCGCCGCGACGACCCTCGCCCCCGCCGACGAGCCCGGGGCTCCCGGTGGGGCGAGAACCAGCACCTCGTGGCCCAGCTGCTCCAGGGCATGGAGGGTAGCCACCAACCGGGTCACGACCCCGTCCACCTTGGGCAGGAACGTCTCGGTGACAAGAGCTACGCGGAGGCGGTCACCGTCAGTGGCTGAGAGGCCTCGCCCCGGCTCGGCAGGACCCGGGTCTTCGGATGCGGCCAGCACCGGCCGTCAGGCGTAGGACGCGAGGAAGCTGGCCAGCGCCTCCGGCGCCGGGCGCAGCGCAGCGTCGGGAAGCTCCGAGAGCGGCGTCTCCCCGAAACCGCTTACCTCCGCCAACGAGGGCCGCGAATCGTCGTAGTAGAGCAGCCCGGTCACCAGCTCGCCGTTGTCCTCGCCGCGCTGCAGCCTCTCCAGCGCCCTGAGCCGGTTGTCCGGCTCGTAATCGGCCTCCAGCTTGCGTAGCGTGAGGCGCGAGCCGTCGTGGAGCTCCACGACCCGGGTCGTGCCGGGGTCGTAGTCCTCGATGAAGATCTCTTCCTGAGGCGCGATGTAGCCGAGCTCCTGGAGCGCGCGTTCGTTGGCCCGGCCCCAGGCGTAGCTCTTGCGTGAGTCGTCCTCGTCGTTGAAGGCAACGCACGGGCTGATGATGTCCAACACGGCCAGGCCGCGGTAGCTCATGGCGGCCTTGAGCAGCTCGCGTACCTGCTTGGCGTCGCCTGCGAACGAGCGCGCCACGAACCCGGCGCCGGCGACGATGGCCTCCACGGCCACGTCGATGGGCGGGAAGTCGTTGTGCCCGGCGTACTTGAGCTCCTGGCCGTGTTCGGCCGTGGCCGAGAACTGGCCCTTGGTAAGGCCGTAGACGCCGTTGTTCTCGACGACGTAAGCCATGCGCACGTTGCGCCTGACCATGTGCTTGAACTGGCCCAGCCCGATGGAGCCGGTGTCGCCGTCGCCGCTGATGCCGATCGCGCGCAGGCGGTGGTTGGCCTGAAGGGCGCCCGTGCCCAGTGAGGGCATGCGGCCGTGCAGGCTGTTGAAGCCGTGCGATTGGCCCAGGAAGTAGGCGGGGGACTTGCTCGAACAGCCGATGCCGGAGAGCTTGATCACGTCCTGGGGCCGCAGATCCAGCTCGTAGCAGACCTGGATGATCTGGCTGGCGATCGAGTTGTGGCCGCAGCCCTTGCACAGCGTCGACGGGCTGGCAGCGTAGTCGGCCTTGGTCAGCCCCGCGAGGTTCACCTTCTGCACCCGGTCCATCAGTTGACCTTCCCGTCCAAGTGATCCATCACGGCCGCCGCGACCCACTCGGCCGTGAGCGGCATGCCGTCGAGGTAGCCGGCCCCCGAGAGCCTGGCGGCGTGCTCGGGCAGCTCGGCCCGCAGGACGTTCCTGAGCTGGTTGTCGCGGTTCATCTCGATCACCAGCAGGTCGTCGTGCTCGGCCACGAAAGCCGCGACCTCGCGGCCGAAGGGCAACGCCCTGACCCGCAATAGGTCGAGGTTCACGCCGGCCGCCGCGAGCTGGTCGCGCGCCTCCTCTATCGCGTAGCGCGTCGTGCCGAAGTACACGATCCCGAGCCGGGCGTCAGGCGCCCTCTCCACGACGGCGGCCGGGACGTAAGAACGCGCTGTCTCGTGCTTGCGCGCCAGGCGGTTCATGTTGTCGATCCAGACCTGGCCGTCCTCGGTGTAGCGCGCGTCCTCGTCGTGTCCGGTGCCCCGGCCGAACCAAGCGGCCCGCGGGTTGGGGTTGCCAGGCAGCGTGCGGTACGGGATGCCGTCCCCGTCGGTGTCGGCGTAGCGCCTGAAGCGCTCGAGGTTCTCCACCTGCTCCGCGCTGAGCACCTTGCCGCGCTGCAGCGGAGCCTCCGGGTACCGGAACGGCTCGCCCATCCAGTTGTTCATGCCGAGGTCCAAGTCGGACAGCACGAGGACCGGCGTCTGCAACTGGTCGGCCAGGTCGTGCGCCCTGTAGCCGAACTCGAAGCACTCCTCTATCGAGGACGGGAAGAGCACCACGTGCTTGGTGTCGCCGTGGCCCACCCCGTACGCGAAAGCGACGTCGCCCTGGCTGGTGCGGGTAGGCAGACCGGTGCTCGGCCCCACGCGCTGGATGTCCCAGACGACGGCCGGCACCTCGGCGTAGTAGGCCAGGCCGAGGAACTCCGCCATGAGAGACATACCGGGACCGCTTGTGGCGGTTACCGACCGCGCCCCGGCCCAACCCGCCCCGACCACCATGCCGATGGCCGCGAGCTCGTCCTCGGCCTGCAGCACCGTGTAGGTGGGGTGTCCCTCCGGGTCCGTGCGCAGCCTGGGCAGGAACTCCCGTAGCGCGTCGATGAAGCTCGTGGAGGGCGTTATGGGATACCAGGCGGCGAGGCTGACGCCGCCGAACACGGCTCCCAGCGCCCCCGCCTCGTTGCCCGTCATCAGGATGAGGCCCTCCGTGGCGTCCATAGCCTCGACGACGTACGGATCGACCTTCTCGATGCTCGCTTGAGCCCACGCGTGGGCCCGGCGCACGACGTCCATGTTGCTGTCCACGAGCTTGGCGCGGCCCCCGAAGTGGTGCGAGAGAGACTGTTCGATGACGTCGAGCGGGACCCGCAGGAGGTGCGCGACCACACCTACGTACGTCATGTTGGCGATGTAGTCCTTGAGCTTGCCCTTGACCTCGACGGCGGTGAGCAGCTCCTTGACGGGGACGGGGTAGTAGGTGAGGTCGGGACGGTCCGGCTGGTACCTGATGTCGGCGTTGTAGACGCACACACCGCCAGACGGCAGGCTGGCGACGTCGGCGTGCACCGTGGCCGGGTTGAACGCGACCAGCAGCTCCGGCGGCCGGCGGGCTATGTACCCGTGACGGCTGACGCGGATGTGGTACCAGGTGGGTTGACCCTGGATGTTCGACGGGAAGATGTTCTTCCCGTGCACCGGGATACCCATCTTGAAGAACGACCGCAGCAGGGTCAGGTTGGCGGTCTGGCTACCGGTGCCGTTGGCCGTCGCGACCGCGATGGAGAAGTCGTTGACCACCGCGGTCGCGTCGTGGCCGACACGCGGGCCGCTCAGCGTTTCGGGGACGCCCATTCCTTTGCGCACACCTCCGGCGGGGGCGGGCGCCACGCTACGTCCGGCTAGCCGCTCCCTCACGCGGCACGACCAGGACGGGCCCGCCCGCCGGTGGCCGTGTCGATTGGCGGCATAGTACCCCGCTACACGCGGTCGTCAGACGCGCACGTTGTCACACGGTGAAGACGACCGGATGCGCCTTCAGGCCTCCAGGGTGTAGCCCTCGTCGTCCTCGGTGATCTCGGTGACCGCGTGGCCGGGCAGCTTGACGACGCCGGACCGCTGCAGGGTCTCCAGCACGCCCTTCTTGATCTCGTCGACGAGGTCTGGTCGGGTGGTTAGCAGCTCGACGGCCTTCTCCTTACCCTGACCCAGGCGCGTCTCACCGTACGAGAACCACGACCCCGACTTCTGCACCACATCCAGATCCGCCGCCACCTGCACCAGATCACCCAACCGATCGATACCCCGACCGAAGAGGATATCCACCTCAGCCTCCCGGAACGGCGGCGCCACC
>DASVCK010000136.1:0-9057 GCA_036381675.1 Trueperaceae bacterium
CCCGCTCGTGTTCCACGCCAGCACGCCCCGGACGCGAGACGCCTCGTCGAGGTAACGGATCACGCCCTTCTCGAAGGGCTCGTCCCAATCTGCGACCGTGCGCAGATCCGGGGACAGGGCGCCCACGGCCTCGTAGGCATGGTCGAAGAACCCTGACCAGAAGCGTGGTAGGTGGCGGTACGGCCTGCCTTCTCCGGCCATGGCGAGGCCCGCATGCCATCCGCTCTGCCGGGCGTGGTCCGCGTTCTCGACCCGGCGCCGGCCCATGACGACGTCCGGGTAGCTGACGACGTCGCCGGCGGCGAAGATGGCGGGCACCCGGGTCCTGAAAAGCTCGTCGACGACGATCCCGTCCGCGGTACCCAAGCCGGCGGTCCATGCCAGCTCGATCCGCGGCACCGAGCCGACCGCGACAACCACCTCGTCCACCTCGAGCCGCTTGTCTCCGCTGAGGACGACCACCGTGCGGTCGCCCTTGGCGCGCCCTAAGAACCTCACCTTATGGCGGGGACGGACGTCCACTCCCCGGGCCCGGAAGTAAGCGGTGAGGTGGGCCGCCAGGTAGGGCGGGAACACGTTGCCGCCGATGCCGCTCTCCGGGAAGGCCATGGTCACCTCGTTGCCCGCCGTCGCAAGCGTGGCCGCCAGCTCCGTGCCCAGCCATCCGCCGCCGACGACGAGGAAGGACCTGCCCTCGTCCGCTCGCTCCCGGAGGCGCCGGTACTGCCTGAGGGAGTGAAGGTAGTGCACGGAGTCGAGCTCGAAGGGCAGGAACCTTGGCTCCACGCCGGGCGCCAGCAGCAGCCGGCCGTACCCGAACTCACCGCCTCCGCCCGTGAGCACCGTCCGCCGGTGCGCGTCGATGGCGGTCGCTCGGTGGGAGATCAGGTCCACGCCGATCGCGCCCAAGTCGAGGCGCACGTCCTCCTCGCGCGCGCCGCGCCACAGGTCCTTGCTCAGCGCGCTCCGGTCGTAGGGCCCTTCGGGCTCCTCGCTCAGCATCCCGATGGACGCTGCGCTGTCCACCTCTCTGATCGCCTCGGCGGCGGCGTACCCGGCGACGCCTCCGCCCACTATCAGGTGGTCGTACCGCTTCATCACGTTCCTCTCTGATGGCATGGCGAGCCCCTGCCCCCGCGCGGGGGGTCGCGGGGATCTGGCAGGGGCTCAGTACGTTCGCTGCCGACCGAAGCCGGCGACGAGTCCTTAGAGCGACTTGAGGTACTCGAGCAGGTCGGCGCTCTCGTCGACGGTGAGCCCGAGGTCGAAGTGGGAGTCGTAGTGCTCGATGACGTCGGCGAGGGTCGCCGCGCTGCCGTCGTGGAAGTAGGGGGCGTGTTGCCAGGCCCCGCGCAGCGGTGTCGTGCGGTACTGGCCGGTGGTACCCCTGGCTGCGTACGCAGGGTCCATGCCGGTCTCAGCCGCGTCGTGCAGGCGCTCGCCCGCGTCGGTGTAGCTGTCGCCGCTGTGGCAGGACGAGCATCCGGCCTTGCCGTCGAAGATCGCCGCGCCGCGCTCGGCCGCTGCGATGTCGAATGAGCCTGGAGGCGCGGAGGGCGCCTCGAGGCCGAACTGGTAGGTGCGCAGCGCGGGCAACTTGGGCGTGACGAGGTCCGGGCTGTGCCTGATCTCGATACCCAGGTCGTCGTTCACGAAGTTGCCCTGACCGTGCATCTGGGTAACGGCCACGTAGGCGTTCCAGTAGGAGACGGGGCCTTCGCCGGTGTAGGTCTCGAGCGCGACGTCGCGCAGACCGTAGGCGGGCGGAATGAGAACCGGGTCGCTGATGCCGTCGAGGTTCCAGTACGGGTCGTAGTAGCCGGGACCCCAGCTCTGCAGTTGGGCGCGCAGGTCCGGCTTGTCGTCGAAGAAGGGAGAGAGCGAGATGATCGCGCCGGGGTTCAGATCGCGGTTGGGCCACCCGTCGAGCCGGGCACCTATGCCGGGCATGACGGAGTCGTCAACGGTCGAGTGGCAGAGGGCGCAGGTGATGCCCACTGCGGCCAGGTCCCCGCTCTCGTCGAAAGTGCCAATGACGCCGACGACGGCGTTGAGGCGCAGCAGCTCGACGGTGGTCGCGGGGTCGTTGAGGTCGACCGTGCCGAGGATGCCTTCGGGCAGTACCTCCGCGTCCACCTTGAGACCGACGCTCAAGGCCGTCACCGGATCGACGGCTCCGGCGATGACCTGGTCCATGTGCAAGGCGTCCGTCCAGAACGACTCGTCTCCGAACGTGTCGAACCGGAACGTCTCCTGCGGGTCTGGTGGTGGTGGAATCTCGCCGCCGTCGCAGGCGGCCAGGATCAGCGTCAGCGCCGCGGCGATCAAGCCCGCAGACCACCTCAGCCGCCTCGCCGCCTTGGCTAGCGAAACGCCTTCGTCTTCCTTGTCCATCACAGTGCCTACCCCTCTCTTTAGGAAGCAGCTGCTATAGAAGTTAGAGCGCTCAGGCGGAAGCTAGCACCTATTTAGCAATAATACAAGCCTTTTATGTCATTATCAGACGTAACGCCGGTGGAAGCGGCTTCGTAGGGCGCTCCTATCCCCCTCGCACAGCACCCGTTGCTTCCAGCCGAGGCGCCGCGAACGTCAGCCCTTGACGGCTCCGGCCGTCAGCCCGGCGATGAACTGCCGCGACATGAGCACGTAGATGATCAGGAGCGGCAGGCTCGCGAGGAGCATGCCGGAGAAGACCAGGCTCCAGTCGATGAGGTGCTGGCCGAAGAAGATCTGCATGCCGAGCGGGATGGTGCGCCAGGTCTCACTGGGCAGGAACAGCAGCGGGAAGAAGAAGTCGTTCCACCACGGCACGACGCTCACGATCACGACCGTGGCCAGGCCGGGCCGGACGAGCGGCAGCATGATGCGCCAGAAGATGCCCTGCTCCCCGCACCCGTCGATGCGCGCGGCGTCCTCGAGCTCGCGCGGCAGGTTGCGGAAGAAGACGCTGAGCAGGAACACGGACATGGGCATGCCTGACGCCGTGTAGGTGAGGATGAGCGAGAACGGCGTGTCTATGAGCCCGAGGTCGCGCATCAGGATGTAGAGCGGCAAGATGCCCAGGCGTATCGGGATCATGATGCCGGCCAGGAAGAAGATGAACAGGAAGCCGCGCAGCCGGAAGCTGTACCGGGCCAGGGCGTACGCCGCCGGCGCCGCGGTGAGCAGCAGGAGCACGGCCGACGACCCGGTTATGAGCAGGCTGTTCCGCAGGTAGAGCCCGAAGCTCGCGCGTTCCCAGGCCGTCGTGAACCCGCGAGTGTTCCATGACTCCGGCAAGCCGAACGGGCTGCGGAAGATCTCCGGAGTCGTCTTGAACGCGGTGAGCACCATCAGGAACACCGGGTACAGGAACACCAGCGCCAGTGCCCCAAGCACCAGGTAGACGGCGACGCGGCGCCAAGGGAAACCCATCAGTACTCCGTCTGCCGGCGTGTCGTGAAGCGCACGCCGAACGCGGAAGCGATGCCGATGATCACCAGCATGAGCACGCCGATGGCGGCCGCGATGCCGGTCTGGCCGGGCTCGCCGCCGGTCGTGGGATCACCGAACGCCGTCCGGTAGAAGAATGTGGCCAACAGGTCGGTCGCGTACGCCGGAGCGCCCGACGCCCCCTGCATGACGAACACCAGCTCGAAGGCGTTGAAGTCCCAGATGAACGTCAGGATCGTGACCATGGCCAGGCTGGGCACGAGCAGAGGGAACGTGACATGCCGGAACGTCTGCCATGGACCCGCCCCGTCGACGACGGCAGCCTCTTCGAACTCCTTGGGGATCGCCTGGATGGCCGCCAGGTACACGAGTATCGGGAAGCCCAGCCAGGCCCACGAGTTCACCAGGATGACGGTAAGAAGCGCCGTGTCGCTCTGGCCGAGCCACGGCCTCACCCACTCCTCGAGGCCCAGCCGCCTGAGGCCCTGAGGCAGTGCGCCCCAGTTCGGGTTGAGAAGCATGCGCCACAGGAAGCCGACGACGACGAGCGAGAGGGTGTGCGGCAGGAAGTACGCGGCCTGGAAGAACGCGAAGCCGCGCAGCTTGCGGGCGAGGAGCACGGCCACGAACAGTCCCAGCGTGGTCTGAATCAGGAACGTCACGCCGAAGAAGACGGCGTTGTGTCCCAGCGCGCCGAAGAAGCGCTCGTTGTACGGCCAGCGAGTGAGCACTGTCACGAAGTTCTGCACGCCGACGAAGGCGCCGCGCATGAACCCCTGCCAATCGAAGAGGCTGTATGACAGCGAGGAGATGAGCGGGTAGGCCATGAAGGCGCCGTAGATGACGAGCGCAGGCGCCAGGAACACCAACAGGTGCCCGTTCCTCGTCCACCACCGCCTGCTGCGGCTCACGGCGCGCCCTGGCGGCTCATCACCCGTGGCGACTCCTCAGCATCTCCGTCACCGCGCTCCGCTCACGTCCCATCCGAGTCGCACGATAGTTGACCGCGCCCGGTGACTGACCGGGCGCGGCTTGTGAACGTCGAAGTGAGGCCGGTGGACTACTCGAACGAGTACCACTCGGCGACGCCGCGCTGGATGTTGGTGACGGCGTCGGTGACCTCCTGGTCACCCGCGAGGACCGCCTGCATCTCGTTCTGCAGCAGGGTCGAGCCGCTGGGCTGGCCGAAGCGGAACGCCGTGAGCATCAGGTAAGGCGTGCCGACCTCGTTCATGAGACCAACGATCTCCGAGAGCTCCTCGCTGGTGGGCGTGACGCCCGGGACGGCCGAGATCTGCTGCAGCTCGTCCGAGAACATCTGGCCGTACTCCTGCGAGGCGAGGAACTCGATGAACGCGAGCGCCTCTTCCTGGTGCGGGCTGGCGGCGTTGATGCCGTAGGAGCCGTCGACGTAGTACGAGATGCGACCATCACCTGGCGCGTCGCCAGGCACGGGGAAGGCGCCCACGTTGAGCTCGGGGTTCAGCTGCTTGAGGATGCCCAGCTCGTACGAGCCGCCGATCAGCATGCCGGCCTGCCCGAAGGCGAACATGCTCTGCATGTCCGTGTAGGCCACGCCCATGTAGTTGCTCGCCAGGTAGGGCTCGAGCGCGACCATGTGCTCGAGGGCCGCGGCGAAGCGCGGATCGGTGAAGTCGGTCTGGCCGCCGGTGATCGCCTGGAAGAACTCGTCGCCGCCGTAGAACGTGGGCCCGACGCCGCCGAAGAGCGTCTCCACGGTCCAGGGCTCGAGCGCGCCGTTGGCCAGGGCGTTCACCCCGGAGGCCTTGAGCGCATCGCCGACCGCGAGGAACTCCTCCCACGTGGTGGGCTCGCTAAGGCCGAGCTCCTCGAACATGTCCTCGTTGTAGAGCACCTGAACCGTCTGAAGCGCGAAGGGCACGCCGTACACGCCGCCGTCGGCGCGGTTGGTGGCGCCAAGGAGGATGCCGGGGTCGAAGTCGGCCAGCGCCGGCACCTTGTCGTCGAGCCGCACCAGGTAGCCCGCGTCGGCGAGCGGCTCCATGCCGCCGTAGGCACGGAGGTGGACGATGTCCGGGCCACCACCGCCCTGCAGGGCCGTCGAGAGGATGGTGTTGTACTCGGTGTTCAGATAGGGCGTGAACTCTACGTCTATGTCCGGGTGCTCCTGGCGGAACGCCTCGATGAACTTCTCGTAGGCCGCGACGTCCTCGGTACGCCAGCTCCAGAACGTCAGCGTAGTCTGCGCCAGGGCGCCGGCGGTGAACGCCAGGGTCGCCACGGCTGCGAGCAGTCTGATCCTGCGCATGATGTGACCTCCCACTTATGTGGTTCCGCCATGAGCGGGCGGCCCAGGCGGACTAGGGCTTGTGAAGCGCTCAGAGAGTACCAATGCTGTACCACTCGGTCAACGACCGAGCCTTGATACGACAGCAATCTGTTCCGGTAACCGAAGGCCCTAGTCGGACGGGCCAGCGTTATCAGGGGGACCGGCGTGGTCAGGCGGACCAGCGTTGTCGGGCGGGCCGGCGTTGTCGGGCGGACCGGCGTGGTCAGGCGGACCGGCATCGTCGGGCGGACCCGCGTTGTCCGGCGGGCCGGCGTTGTCCGGCGGGCCGGCATCGTCGGGCGGGCCCGCGTCGTCAGGCGGGCCTGCGCCATCCGGTGGACCGGCATCATCAGGCGGACCCGCGCCATCGGGCGGGCCCGCGCCGTCGGGTGGACCGGCGCCATCCGGCGGACCGGCGTTGTCTGGTGGACCAGCCCCGTCCGGCGGCCCGGGCTCCCCGGGGTTGCCCGCCACGTTGGGCCCACCACCGCCAGCGCCCCGCACTGCGACCGTGATCTGCTCGAAGCCGGCCTGGGAGGCGAGCGAGCGGACGTCTGCCTGCTCCAAGAAGAGCGTGCCATCGCGAACCACGACGGTCGCTATCAGCACCTCGCCATCGGGCGTCGTGAGCACCAGGGTGCCCTCTCCGGAGAACCCGGCCAAAAGCTCCAGCTCGAAGCCGGAGCCGCCCATCAACCTGCCGACGCCTACGATCCTGCCGTCCTCGGACGTGACCAGCACCTCGGCATCCGGCGGGAAGTCGAGGGCGAACGCCCAAGACAGCCCGATGACGGCGAGGAGTGTGGTCAACTTCCGCCTCAAGGCAGTCCTTCCCCGAAGCGCCTATCAGGCGTTCGTGACTCAGTCTGAGCAGAAGCACTTACATCAAACTTACGAGCGATAATCCTCCTCAAACCGAGGTCAGCACGTAGAAAGTCGGCTATGGCAGGCGCCGCGGCGCTCACCGTGCTCACGGCGTCGCCTCCGACGGCGGAACCTCATCGGCATGATCGGCCTGGTCCAGCCTGGCCGCGAGCGTAGGCAGGCGCACCTCGAACGTGCTCCCTTCGCCGAGGACCGAGCGGATCCTCAGCTCTCCCTCGTGTTGTTCGACGAGCCGCTTACAAACGGTGAGGCCGACGCCTACCCCGCCCGCTCGGCTGAAGCCGTGGTCGAAGATGCGCGTCACGGTCTCCTGGCTCATCCCGGGGCCTTCGTCCTTCACGCTGACGACGGCGGCATCCCCGTCCTGGCGCAGGCTCACCTCGACCGCTTCCCTGCTGTCGACCGACTGGATCGCGTTGCGCACCAGGTTGCGCACCACCTGCGTCAGGCGCTCGGGATCTCCCACGACCTCAAGGCGCTCGCCCAGCTCCAACCGCACCTCCGGGTACTCATCACCCACCCGCTGCACGACCTGCCTCAGGTCCACGACGCGCTGCTTCAACTCCCGCTCCAGCTCGCCTCGGGCCAGCTGCAGCAGGTCCTGCGACGTGCGCAGAAGCTCTCGAGTGCCATCGGCAGCGGCCCTCACGCGGCTGTCGTCAGGGTGCTCGTCCCGCACCGCACCCAGGTGGTAGTTCACCAGGGTCAACGGCGCGGCAAGCTCGTGCGAGACCTCGAGGAGGAACTCGCGTTCGGCCCGCTTGCGGTCCTGGATGGCGCTCAGAGCCGTGTTGAGAGCTGCCACCAAGTCGCCGATCTCGTCTGCGGGGCCGGCGTAAGAGACGGCCGCGGGGGCGGCCGGATCCACGGACCGTGCCCTCTCCGACACCTCGGCCAACGGGGCGAGCATCCGCCGGGCGGCCAGGAACGCTGCGGCACCGGCCACGATCACGACGATGACAGCGGCGCCGAGCAAGCTGGCGACGAGACCTGTCCTCACCGCCAGCGCGGCCGTCACGTCATGAGCCAGGCGCACGCTGCCGTCGGTGCTGGGCCAGACGCCCGTCGCGACGATGTAGGTGCGTCCGCTCAGCTCCATGAGAGTGGGTTCGTCCACGACCGGCAGCAGCTCGGCGCCTCCCCAATCGACAGCGACCTGGCCGTCCGGCGACACGAGCTGGAGGATCACCCCGTCCGTCTCGCCCGGGGCGAAGGAGGCACCCAGGGTGGGACGGTCGAGAAGCGCAGTCACGCGCTGCAGGTCCTCGTTGAGGATCAGCTGCAGCTGTTCTCCCTGTTGCTGTGTGAAGACGCTGTAGGCGAGGGCGCCGAAGCCCGCGACGATCGCGATCGTGAGACCGACGGCCGCGAGCCCGATCCGCGTCCTCAGCGTCATCTAGTCCCTTTCTCTGGTCACGTAACCGAGGCCCCTGACCGTCTCGATCAGGCCCCTCACGCCTGCGGCCGTCAGCTTGCTGCGGAGCCGGGACACCAGCACCTCCACGGCGTTCGAGCTGGGTGTCGCCTCCCTGTAGAGGCGGTCCTCGATGGTCGCCTTCGAGAAGACCCGCCCCTGGTTCGCCATGAGCAGCTCCAGCAGGGCGAACTCCTGCGCGGTGAGATCCAGGATCTCGTCGCCCACCATGCACGTGCGATCCAGCACGGAAAGCGTGAGGCCGCCCACGGAGTACTCGTCCTGCCGTCCGCGACTGCGCATCTGCGCGTAGACGCGGGCGAGCAGCTCCTGCATGTCGAACGGCTTCGCAACGTAGTCGGCGGCTCCGATGTACAGGCCCGCCACGCGGCTGCGCACGTCGGCCCGCGCCGTGAGCATGAGGATGGAGGCGCGGTTGCCCTTCAGCTCCGCGGCGACGTCCAGCCCGTCCATGTCGGGCAAGCCGAGGTCGAGGACGATCAGGTCGAACGGCTCGTTCTCCGCCCTCGCGAGCGCTTCCTTGCCTGTCGAGACGACTACGGTGTCGTACGAACGCACCAGCTCGGCCTCGAGCACTCGGGCGAGGTTGGGGTCGTCCTCGACGATAAGGATGCGTTCTCGGTCCACGGCAGACCCGTATCTTATGACCGCCGGCTGAGCCGGTCGTGGCGGCACTAGAACCGCCGCTCAGAACCGGGCCCTAGGGTGTTCCTGATGACAGTCGAACGCACCACGAGCTCGCGTCCGTGGGCTCACCTGGTAGGTGACATGCGAGCGTACGCCGTGTTCACGCTGGACGCGGGCGGCGTCATCGACTCCAGGAACGCCGGCGTGCGTGAGCTCCTGGGGTACGAGGAGCACGAGTTCCTGGGTAAGTCGGGCAGCATCATCTTCACGCTCGAGGACCGCATGGCCGGTGTCGACCAGCGGGAGCTCGACACCGCCCGGGAGCACGGCGAGGCCATGGACGACAGGTGGCACGTCAGGAAGAACG
>DASVCK010000137.1:0-10494 GCA_036381675.1 Trueperaceae bacterium
CACCACGATCGGCCTGCTGGGCCTGGCCTTCAAGGGCAACACCGACGACCTCCGCGACGCGCCGTCCCTGACGCTGATCGAGCACCTCACGGACCGCGGTGCGGTGGTGAAGGTCTACGACCCGATCGCGATGGAGAACGCACGCCGCCTCTACCCGGACCTACCCGTCGAGTACTGCGAGGACCCCGAATGTCTCGCCATCGGCTGCGATGCCGTCGTGATCGTCACGGACTGGCCCCAGTTCAAGCACCTGGACATGCCCGAGATCGCGAAGAGGATGCGCGGCGCGCTGATCCTCGACGCCCGCAACTACCTGCAGCCGCAGTCGGTCACCGGAGCCGGTCTTGAGTACGTGGGCGTAGGTCGGTAGCCGCCAGACGCTCGCGCCGGCCTGGGCATTTCACCAGCCGCCGACTCACCGGACGCCGACCAACCAGCCGCCAACCAACCAGCCGCCTGCTCACCAGCCCCCGAAGGTCCCTCCCGCGGGGACGATGGCCGCGCGGACATGCAGGCTCATGGGGTAATAGGCCGCGACGTCGAGCGGTTGCCCCCTGTCGTCGTAGGCGTACCGGGGGTCGAGCGGCCTGCCCCCGGCGTCCCTCAACACGACGAGGACCTGCGCCAGACCCTGCGACCAGTCCACTTCGCCGGCTCCGTCCAGGCCCGTGACGCTCTGGCTGACCTCGACGGTGCCTTCCGAGTCGAGCCGGACCCGTGACGCGTCGCTGCAGGCCGGGCTGACCGTGATGATGTCGTCCGGCACTACGCAGAACTGCACGTACACCGGGTCGTCCGTGGGCTTCTCCAGCATCTGCACCTGCAGGTGTAGCGTGCCCTCGCCGTAGGCCACGGGGTCCTCCAGGTTGCCAACCGCGGCGGCGGGCGCCTCGACGAACGTGAACGCCCCTTGTCCACCTACCTCGGCGGCGCGCGGTGAGATGGTGGCGTCCAGAAGCGCGAGCGTGGCACCCGTAGCCGCCGGCTCGGGTTCGGGCTCCGGCTCGGGTTGCTCGGGCACGTCGGCCACGTCCTCGGGCTCCTCGGGCGCCTCCGGTTCCGGCTCGGCGACGTCAGGCTCTTCCGGCTGCGCAGGCTCGTCCGGCGGCTGATCGGGCTCCTCGGGCGGCTGCGCCACGACCGGTTGGCCGGGGGGAGCGAGCACGATGGGCGGGGCCTCGGCCTCGGCTGCGGCCTGGGCGGCGGCTTCCGCCTCGGCAGCCTGCTGGGCCTCGAGGGCCGCCTCCGCCACTGCCTGGGCTTCGGCGTCCGCTGCCGCGTCCAACCTGTCCAGGACGGCTCTCACCTCGGCGTCTTCAGGATCCAAAGCCAGCGCACGTTCCCACAGGCGCCTCGCCTCGGTGGAGCGGCCCAGGGCAGCGTTGCTCTCGGCGGCGCCCGTGATGGCCTCGACGAACGTGGGGTCTCCCTGCACCGTGGCCGTGTACAGCGACAGGGCGCCGGCCATGTTGCCCTGCGCGAACTCGCGCTCGGCGGCGATGAACGAGTCTGCAGCCCGCAGGCCGTGCTCGGCGCCCAGCGTCGCGCGCGTCAGTTGCGGCCGCAGTTGTGGGTAGGTCTCGGCCGCTTCTTCCAGCAGCGGGATCGCCCCCTCGGCGTCGCCGGTCTCCAGTCTCGCCTGTCCCAGGTACGTGACCGTCGTCAGGTCGTCGGCGTTCAGGTCGTAGCTGGCCTCCAGGAGGTCCAACGCACGACCCATGGCCCCTGCGGCGAACGCCTGGTAACCGAGCGTGAGCGCTGCCCGCGCCGCGTCGGCCCGGGATCGCGCGTCCAGCACGCCGCCCGCCTGCAGGAACTCCTGCCACGTCTCCCACGTGCGGGAAGTCCACCCCGTGACCCCGTAGACCTGCGCCAGGAACCGCAGCGGCTCGACGCGGCCGGGTGCCAGGGAGCGAGCCCGCTCTCCGTGCTCGATGGCCTCGCGCCACAGCGGGCGGTCAGGGTAGTGGGACGGGTAAGTAGCGATAGCCTCCGCGGCCGCCAATTGGCCCGCCCGCAGGGCCTCCATGGCCTCCTGCGACAACGCGTCCTGGGCGAGAGCCGGCCCCGGTAGGGAGAAACAGGCAAGAAGCGCCGCCAGCACGCAGTAAACGGTTCTTGACCTTGCCTCGCGCACGCCTCAGGTTATCGCTGCTGGGGGGACAGGGGTTCACATTTACGTGTCCCATCATGAGAGGATACGCCCGGCCCTAGTGGGCGAGTTAGGCAGGTGACGATGAGCAGGCTCTGGACGATGGTGCTCGCTCTGCTGCTGTTGGGGGTGTTGGCGGTGGGGATGAGCCAGGACGGTGGGGGTCCGGACTGGGGCCGCGAGGCGGTAGGTCAGCTGAGCGAGGCGGGCTTCGAGCTCGCGTTCCCGGACGGTTCGTTCCTCGGAGAAGGCGCGGTGACCGGTTATCAGGCCGCGTACCTCGTCGACAGGCTGCTGGCCAGGGCCGATGCCAGCACCGGTTGCACCGACGCGATGGCGGGGTTACCCGACCCGGACTTCGCGTTCTCGGACGTGCCGGCCGACCACTGGGCGGCCGGGGCCGCTGACCGCGTCGCCGCGCTAGGCGTGCGAGATGCGTTCCCCGATGGCCAGTTCAAGGGCGAGGAGTTCCTGACGGGTTTCCAGACCGCGGCGCTCCTGGCAGGGGCCGTCGCGGCCGTGGACGCCAAGGTCGCTTGCGGCGAGGAGTCGGTCACCGAGCGACTGGGCGCTATGAGCGAAGAGGTGCAGTCGATCCGCGCCGACATCGCTGCCGGAGCGCTCCAGGGGCCGCAGGGTCCTGAAGGGCCGCCGGGGCCAGCCGGGCCACAGGGCGAGCAAGGGCCGCCAGGGCAGGACGGCGCCGCCGGACCTCCCGGACCTCCGGGAGAGACGGGACCGGCCGGGCCAGCAGGACCCGAGGGCCCGGCGGGCGCAGATGGGCTTCCCGGCGAGGTCGGTCCGGTGGGACCGGCCGGCCCAGCGGGCCCAGCGGGACCCGCCGGCCCAGCGGGGCCCGCAGGCGATGTCGGCCCGGCCGGCCCAGCGGGCTTGGCATGCTGGGACACCGACGGTGACGGCGCCCCTGGCGTGGCCGAGGACGTGAACCAGGACGGCTTGTGGAACGCAGACGACTGCATAGGGTCGCAGGGCCCGATCGGGCTGCAGGGTCCGCCCGGACTCGACGGCCTCGCGGGCCCTCAAGGACCGATGGGACCGCCGGGGCCGGCGGGCGAGCCGGGCCCGCAGGGTCCACAGGGCATGCCGGGAGACACCGGCCCGGCGGGCCCGCCCGGACCGAAGGGGGACACCGGAGCGCAGGGCCTCCCCGGGCCGCAGGGCGCGGTCGGACCAGAAGGCCCGGCCGGACCCCAGGGCGAGCCGGGACCGCAGGGACAGCCCGGGGTCAAGGGCGACAAGGGCGACAAGGGCGATCCTGGCCCTCAGGGCATCCAAGGCGAACCAGGTCCACCTGGCCCTCCGGGCGAGGACGGCCAAGACGGCGAAGACGGCGTGTGCACGTGCCCGGAGCCCCCGCCGCCCGCTGGCGCCACCTCGCCCGATTCGATAGATACGTCCTCAACGGTGCTCCGCGTCGGCACGGACGCCTTAGCAACTTGCACAGCCGGCCAACTGCTCACCGGTATTGATTACGTGATCCGCCCCGTGCCTAAGGAGACGTTCGCCACCGGAGGCTGACTCGGACTGCGACTTACGTCTGGCGCGCGGCTTGTCATCAGGCCGCGCGCCGATTCATCTAGGCTGGAGCATGGAGCAACGAAGAAGAGCGTCGCGCGCGGCGCGGCGGCTGCTGCCAACGTCGGTGATCGTGCTGCTCGCGGCCTTCGGGCTCACGCAGGGCGGGGACGACCAGTGGGGGAGGGCCGCGGTTCAGGGGCTCAACCAAGGCGGGGTGGACGTGACGTTCCCCGACGGTTCGTTCCTCGGCGAGGGGACGCTCACCGGCTACCAGGCGGCCGTCCTGGTGGACAGGCTGCTGTCGCAGGTGGACGCGGCAACCGGCTGCCCCGATCAGCTCGTCGCTGGCTTCGACACCTTCACGTTCGGCGACGTGCCGGCCGGGCACTGGGCGGCCGGCTCCGTGTCACGCCTGGCGACGCTGGGCATAAGCGACGCCTTCCCGGACGGCGAGTTCAGGGGCGACGGCTTCCTGACCGGGTACCAGACGGCGCTGCTGCTGGAGCGCGCGCTTAACCTGGCGATGGAGAAGGTGGAGTGCGGTGAAGCGAGGCTCTACGAACGAGTCGACTCGCTGGGCGGGCAGCTGGGTCAGGTGCTCGCCGCGATGGAGGCAGGGGAGTTCGTCGGCCCGCCCGGCCCGGAGGGTCCGCAGGGCCCGATAGGAGAGCCGGGGCCCACTGGTCCGCAGGGCCCAGCAGGACCGCAGGGCGAGCGCGGTCCCATCGGACTGCCCGGGCCCACCGGCGATCCGGGTCCCACCGGCGCGGAGGGTCCGCAGGGACCAACGGGACCTCAAGGCGACACGGGCGCAGCGGGGGAGCCGGGCGCGGCCTGTTGGGACGTGAACGGAGACGGCATAGCAGGCGCCGAAGAGGACTCCAACGGTGACGGCGCCGTGGACCTCTTCGACTGTCGTGGGATCCCGGGACCACAGGGACCGGCTGGTCCGCCCGGGCCGGTGGGACCCGCAGGTCCGCAAGGCCCCACCGGGCCCATGGGGCCGGAAGGTCCAGAAGGGCCGGCCGGCCCACCCGGACCGCAGGGGCCCGCCGGACCGCAGGGACCCCAGGGTCCACAGGGTCCTCCTGGCACTCCGGGCTAATCAGCTTGAATTGGGGCTAGGTCGAGAAGTCTGACGTCACCCGGGCGGGGGGTCAGCTCAGCTGTCGTCTCCGTCGTCGCCGCCGCCTCCTCCGCCGCCGCCGCCCCCACCGCCACCGCCGCCCCCACCGCCACCGCCGCCCCCACTGGAGGTCACGGTGATCGTGAAGGTCTGCGCCGGTGAGGTGTTGTCGCCTGGCCCGTTGTCCCTGGCCACGACCCGGTAAGTCCAGGTCCCCGCCTGCACCCCGGCCTGGTACACCAGCGTCCCGTTCGAACCGATGGCTGGAGCGACGATGAAGTTCGGGTTGCCACCGCCCGGCTGGCGGGTGACCTCGAAGGAAACAGACTGGCTCGCCTCGTAGGGCTCGCCTCCTGGCGAGATCGCGGTGGCGAAGCCAGGGTGGTTCGCTCCCGTCAAGATAGGCGTCACGACCTCGGTCTGGGACAGCGTGAAGGTCGGAGGGTCGTTCACGGACTGCACGTCGATCGCAACGGTGGCGGGCTCGCTCTCCATCCCGAACTCGCCGGCCAGGCGGTACGTGAACGTGACGGAGCCGTTCATGTCCTTGGCAGGGGAGTACGTGAAGCTGCCGTCCTCGTCGAGGTCGAGCGCGCCCACAGCGGGCGGGGTCACGAGCTCTACGGTCGTGCCTACCGGAGGGTTGTCGTTCGCCCGGACGCCCGGTGCGCCCACGGTCAACTGCTGGTCTTCATCTGTGCTGTAGCCGTCGGCGTTGGCCACGGGCCGAGGCACGAAGTTGAGCGTCACCTCCGCCGGCTCGCTGGCGAGGCCCAACGGCCCCACGACGCGGTACGTGAACGACACAGGCAACAGGTTGATCCCGTTCGACTCGTACGTGAACGAGCCGTCGGGTGCGAGGTTCAGCGTTCCCGGTGCGTCGAAGCTAACGAGCTCCGCTTTCGCGTCGGGCACCGCGGTGTCGTTGGCGAGGACGCCCGGCGCGTCAACGCTGACAGTGCCTACCTGGGGTACGCGGTACTCGTCGGCGACGGCCTTGGGCGGCACGGCGGCGCGCACCACCACCTCGGTGGCGCCCTCGACGTTCACGACGCAGAAGCTCCCCTGCGGCTCGTCGCAGGCGCCCGCGAAGCCGATGAACTTGCCGCCTGACTGCGCGACTTGGGCGTTCAGGCTGACCTTCAGGGTGGGGCCGCCCGAGTACGTGTACCCGAGGATGCAGTCGTTGCCATCCTCGACCACGCACTCGTCGACGCCGCGGTCGTCCGGTGGCTGCACGTTGTAGATCCTGGTCGCGGCACCGCCCTCGAGGGTCAGGCGCAGCACGTGGGAGCGGAAGAGAGCCGTGACCTGCCTGTCGACGGTCATGGTCAGGGCGCAGGTGGCGGTCGGGGGGCACGGTGAAGAGAAGCCCGCGAACGACAGGCCATCACCGACGGCGGTGAGCACCGCCTGGGCTCCTTGCTCGAAGCCCACGACGCAGTCCGCGTCGCAGGAGACCGGGGCCGCGGCGCCGTCGACGATCACCGTGCCGCCGCCGTCCAGGACCAGGCTCAGCATCACGCCTTCCAGCGGAGTCACCGGCTCCTCGGACGCCTGCTCCACCGGTTCGGGCGTTACGCCGGGACCGAGCGCGGCCACCGCGTAGCGGTACTTGCCGCCCTGCTCCACGGTGTAGTCCGCGTAGGAGGTCCGGTCGCCGGGGACGCCGGCGATCTGCTCGAGCGGCGCGTCCTCTTGCGAGCGGAGGATGGCGAACCCTGTCGCGCCTGTTCCGCCGGTCCACTCCACGAGCACGCCACCGGCCACGGAAGTGACCTGGACGTCGGTGATGGGCGCGACCTGGGCACCTGGGGAGGAGCAGCCGAACAGCCATACGACAGCCGCGGCCAGGGCGGCCAGCGCCACCCAGCGCGTCCGTCGGCTAGGGTCGATCCGTCTGCTCACGTGTCTCCTCCCGCGGTCGGGCCGGACGACCCGGCCGCCGCCTTCGCGCCGACAGGGCGAGGGCCTACAGACTAGCGGGAGGGGCCGTGTGGGACGGTGACGGCGACACGGGCTCTCTCAGGCCCCGAGTCGCTCCGCGAGCATGGCCCTCACCAGGTCCGCCTTGGCCGTGCCCCTGGTGGCGCGCATGACCTCACCGAGAAGGGCGTTCACGGCCTTCGGGTTGACCCTTACCCTCTCCACGAGCTCCGGGTTGGCTGCCAGGACGTCATCGACGACCGCCTGAAGTGCGGATTCGTCGCTCACCTGCTCGAGGCCGCGTTCGGCGACCAGCCTCGCCGGATCGGACCCGGCTATCACCTCCGGCAGCAGTGCCTTCGCGGCCCTCCCCGAGACCTTGCCTTCTTCGACGAGGACGACCAGCGCCGCGAGGCCGGCGGCGGGTACACGCGCCTGGTCCAACGACCGGCCCTCCGCCGAGAGCAGGCCCACGACCTCCACGGTCAACCAGTTCGCCAGCGCTCGCGCGTGTGCCGGTGCCAGTGCCAGCGCCTCATCGAACAGGGCAGCCATCGGCACGTCGTAAGCGACGATGCGCGCCTCCTCCGGACGCAAGCCGAGCGACTCATAGCGCCGCGCCCGCGCGGCGGGCAGCTCGGGAAGCGTTGCCGCCAGCTGGCGGGCCCGAGCGGTCAGCGGCACGGCCGGGAGATCGGGATCCGGCAGGTAGCGGTAGTCTTCGGAGCCCTCCTTCACGCGCAACGTGAATGTGCGCTGTCCGCCCTCGTTGAAACCGCGCGTCTCCTGCACGACGGCTCTGCCGTCCTGGATGAGCTGGCTCTGCCGCTTCGTCTCGAACGAGATCGCGGTCTGCACGCTGCGGAACGAGTTGAGGTTCTTGACCTCCACCTTCGTGCCCAGCTCGCCTTGCGGACCCCGCACCGAGACGTTCACGTCGGCACGCAGCTTGCCCTCTTCAGGCGCGGCGTCAGAGACCCCCGTGGCTCGGGCGATGGCCTGCACCTCCTCGAGGAACTCCCTCGCCTCTTCGGGCGTGGCGATGTCTGGCTCCGTCACCAGCTCGATGAGCGGCGTCCCGGCTCGGCTCAGGTCCACCAGCGAGTGGTCGGCGTAGGGCGGGTGCACCAGGCGTCCGGCGTCCTCCTCGAGGTGAGCGTGGGCGATTCGAACGATCTTGCCGCTGGCCAGCCTCACCGCGCCGCCGGTGCCGACGGGGCTCGCGTGCTGACTGATCTGGTAGTTCTTCGGTGAGTCCGGGTAGAAATAGTGCTTGCGGTCGAACACGGCGGCCGGGGCGACGTCGGCGCCCAATGCCAACGCGAACGTCAGGGCCAGGTCGAGGGCGCGTTCGTTGAGGCTCGGCAGGGTGCCAGGCAGTCCAAGGCAGACAGGGCAGACCGATTCGTTGGGCGCCACGTCAACGCCACCGAGGCTGCAACCGCAGAAGAGCTTCGTCTCGGTCCTCAGGGCGAGGTGAACCTCGAGGCCGACGACAGGCCCTCCCATGCGCTCAGAGTGTACCCAAGGGGCCGGGCTATCATGCCGCCATGGTCAAGGTGGAGCTGGAGGAGATCGCCGTTTCCGGTGACGAGAACCAGTTCCTCGCCCTCCTCAAGAGCGAGAGCGGCGAGATCCTCCCCATCGCCATCGACGCCATGCAGGCCATCTCTATCGCGGCGGGACGCGGCGGTGAGAAGCTGGAGAGGCCCATCACCCACGACCTGTTCGTATCCGTCCTCGAGCTGCTGGGCGTAGAGATCGCCCGGGTAGAGGTCACGGACCTGGTGGAAGGCACCTACTACTCCATGCTCGTGCTGGAGCGCGGCGGCGTGCGCTTCGATGTCGATGCCCGGCCGTCGGACGCCCTGGCCCTGGCCGTCAGGGTCAAGGCGCCGATGTTCGTGGCCGAGCACGTGCTCGAGCAGAGCGCTCTGAGGGATGAGTTCGGAGGCGGCGCCGAGGCCTGAGCCCCGGCGGGGAAGGCCAGCGGCCGCTCGTGGGCGCTCAGCCTTGCAGGTGGGACTCCACGAAGTAGAGCTGAAGGTCGGCGGCGCGGGACGCCTCGGTGAACAGGTCCTCGGTCGTGGGGTCTTCCTGCTCGGATGCGGCCTGTATCCCGTCCCTCAGCGATCCGCAGTAGGCGGCCAGCCTGTCCCTTACCGCTTCGAGGTGGTCCTTGCCCTTGGAGATGTCAGCCGGGTAGGGCTCTACCCGCGAGGCCTTGGCAGCCATGCGGACGGTGCCCATCGCGACCCCTCCGAGCGTGGTGACCCGTTCGGCGAACATGTCCACGAACGGGAAGATGGCCTCCGCCACTTCGTCGAACAGCTCGTGGAGCTGATAGAACTCCATGCCCTTGACGTTCCAGTGCGCCTGCTTCAGCGCCGAGTAGAGGTCGAAGGTGTCAGCCAGGCCCTGGTTGACGAGCTCGACCAGCTTCTCCCTGTTCTTCTCGGGGATGTCGATCTTCGTCTTGAAGAGCCGCTCTTTCGTCGTCGCTGGCATGCGTTCCCTCCCGTCGCGAGGCTGGCCTTGGCCTCCTCGCTACCTCAGCTTAGGTCTGGGTCAAGGCTAGGCCGGCTCGCCATGAGACGGGCCGAACACGCGCCCTGGCCACGTCGCCTCGTGGCTCGGGCTAGGAGCTCCGGGCTCCCAGCTCCGCCGCGCCGGCCGCCAACGCGGACTCCAGTTCGCCTGCTTCCGGTCCGGCCCCTTGGGCCCGGTCCGGCCGACCGCCGCCGCGGCCGCCGATCCGCGCCAGGGCTGCCTGCAGGGCAGGCCGGACATCTACGTTCGCACCCGGTCCCGCCAGGAACGCCAGCCGGGCGCCTTGTGGGGCGCGTACCCCCAAAAGCGCCACACAGCCCCTCTCGTTCTGGAGCCGTTCGACCAACGGCTCGAACAGGGCGACGGCGTCCTGGTCGGTAAGGGCGTGGATGACCAGCCGCGGGCCGGTGGTCAGGGGCTCGGCTCTGGCCATCAAGTCATGCGCCAGGGCGTCGGCCTCGCGGCGCCTGGCAGCCACCAGGGCGTACTCGAGCTCGGCGACGCGGCTCAAGAGCGCCCCCACCCGCTCCGGCAACTCTTCCGCGGGTGCGCTGAGCCGGGGTACCAGCTCTTGCACTACCGCGTGCTTCGCGGCGTGGTCCATCAGGGCCTCGGCGCCGGCCCTGAACGTCACCCGCGTAAGACCGCCGCGCACGCGCTCAGAGCCGAGCACCTTCACGGGCAGCACCTCGGCAGTGTTGTCAACGTGTGTGCCGCCGCAGGCCACGATGTCGTAGTCACCCATGGCGACGAGCCGCACCAGGCCGCTCACTTTCGCCGGGCGCCTGAGGCGGTACTGCGCCAGGCGCGAGTCGGGCACCTCGAACGTCAGGACGGGCGCGGCTCGCCTGGCAGCCTCGTTCACCGCGAGTTCCGCTTCGGAGAGGGCCGCGTCGTCCGGGTCACCCGTAAGGTCGAGGGTGCAATCCGGGCCCCTCATGCTTACCGACCTGGTGTGGAAGCCCGGCAGCCCGTCCGCGGCAACGCCACGCGACGCGCCCACCCGCACGAAAGCCTGGGACAGCATGTGCTGGGCGCTGTGGCGCTGCATGTGAGCGTACCTGCGGTCCCAGTCGATCCGCCCGACCACGCTATCGCCGATCGCCGGCACAGGCCCGTCTCCCACCAGGTGCCACACCTCGGCGGCGCGTGCCTCCACGTCGACGACCCTGGCTTCTCGCAGGAACCCCTCGTCGTGGGG
>DASVCK010000138.1:0-4563 GCA_036381675.1 Trueperaceae bacterium
AAGGAGCGTGCTCTTGCCCGCGCCGCTGGGGCCCACGACGGCCACGACCATGCCGGGCTCTGCCCTGAGGCTGACGCCCTGCAGCGCCTCCTCCGGCCTGCCGGGATAGCTGAAGCTCACGTCTGCCACCACGACGGAACCGCGGACGGCCGGCAGCTCCACGGGGTCGGGGCTCTCCTCGAGGTCGTTGGGGGTGTCCAGGATCTCGAAGACGCGCCGCGACGCGCCCGACGCCTCCTGCAACTGGGCCCACAGGCCGGTGAAGGTGCCCAACGACCCGGCCACGAACATCGTGAGGAGGAGGAACGCCACGAGGTCGCCCGAGGACAGCTGCCCGGCCAGCGCCAACCGGCCGCCGTACCACAGGACGACCGCCAGGCCGGCGAACGCGCACAGCAGTACCGCCGGCACGAACAGGGCGCGCAACCGCACGCGCCTGAGCGCCGCCGCGAAGGTGGCGTCGATGCCGCGGCTGTAGCGCTCGCGCTCGATCTCCTCGGCCGCGAACGCCTTCACGACCCTCACGCCGCTGATCGCCTCCTCAGCGTCCGCGTTGGCGGCGGCGAGGCGGTCCTGGTAGTCGGCCGAGACGCGCCTTAGCGACCGGCCGAACACGGCGGCCGCCAGCACCACCGGCGGCACGATCGCGAGCATCACCAGCGTCAGGCGCGGCTCGAGCACGAAGAGGAGCACCAGGCCGCCTACGAGCGTGATGCCTTGGTTCACGACCTGGGCCAGAGCCTGCGAGACGGCGGCCTGCACCGTGGCGACGTCCGCCGTGAGCCGTGACACCAGCTCGCCCGTCTTGCGCCGCTCGAAGAACGGCACGTCGAGGCCTACGAGGTGCGAGAACACCGCCTTGCGCAGGTCGGCCACGACCGCCTCGCCCGCACGTCCCAGCGAGTAGGTGCGCAGGTAGTTGAAGGCGGCCTGCACCACCACCAGGACGACGAGGAGGACGACGGCGGAGTCGAGGGCCGCGCGGGCGGGCTCCGCCGCCACGCCCGGGGCGAACGCGGCGTCGAGCAGCCTGCGGACAACCAGGGGGAAAGCCAGGCCGAGGAAACCTGCGACGGCGACGCTCAGGACGCCGACGACCATCAGGGACGAGTAGGGACGGACGAACCCGCCCAGGCGCCTGAGCGGGCTCAGGTCGAGGCGGCGACCGCGGGGCATCTCGTCCGCAGCGCCCGCCCGTGAACGCCTGGAGGCTCTGCGGGCACCGGGACCGAACACAGGTGCAAGGGTACACTCGCGTCGTGGACGAACCGTTGTGGCGGTTGACGCCCGCACGGGCGGCCGCGACGAACATGGCGGAGTTCCGGCGCAGCGTGGCGCGCGAGCGCGGCCTCTCGCTACCCGACTACGACGCCCTCCACCGCTTCAGCGTCCTCGAGCCAGAGGTGTTCTGGGACGACCTCGCGAACTGGCTCGAGCTGCCCTTCGCGCGGGGCGCGAGCCGCATCCGGTCCGACGACCCCATGCCCCGCACGCGCTGGTTCGAAGGTGCCGAGCTGTCCTACGCCCGCGCCATGCTGCGTCCGGCGGGTGTTTCGGACCGGTCGTCAACGGCCGTCATCGGCGTCACCGAGGCGGGTACCGAGGTGAGCTACAGCTTCGCCGACCTCGAGGCCTTGGTCGCGCGCGTCCAGGGCGGCTTGGTCAGCCTGGGAGTCGGGGAGGGCGACCACGTCGTGGCTCTCGCCGCGAACGTGCCCGAGACCCTGGCGCTGCTCTTGGCATGCTCCGGGCTGGGCGCCGTCTTCGCGTCGGCGTCGCCGGACTTCGGGGCGTCCGCCGCGGCGGCCCGCTTCGAGCAGCTACGGCCCAAGGCGCTGTTCGCCACGACCGGCTACCTCTACGGTGGCCGGAGCTACGACACCTCCGCCACGGTCTCGCGGCTGCGGGAGCTGCTCGGTCAACCGCCTACCGTGGTCCTGCCATACCCCGGTCTGCGCCCCAACGTCCCGCTCGGTGCCTCCGACTGGGACAGCTTCATGGGCGCCGACGCCGAGGTGACGCTCCGCGACCTGGCGTTCGACCACCCGCTCTACGTCCTGTTCTCGTCCGGCACCACAGGCACGCCCAAGGCGATGGTCCACCGCTCCGGCGGGGCCCTGCTCACGCATCGCAAGGAGCTGGCCCTCCACTGCGACGTCCGGCCGGGGGACGTCGTCTTCTACTTCACGACCTGCGGCTGGATGATGTGGAACTGGCAGGTCTCGGCGCTGTCATGCGGCGCCACGGTCGTGCTGTACGACGGCTCGCCCGTCCACCCCCACGAAACGGCCCTGTTCGCTCTGGCCGAGCGGCTCGGCGTCACGCTCTTCGGCACCTCTGCGCGCTACCTGCACGGCCTCGCCGCCGACGGCGCCAGGCCGGGCGAGCGCTACGACCTGAGCCGGGTCCGTACCGTGACCTCGACGGGGTCTCCGCTCTCGCCCTCAGGTTTCCTATACGTGTACGAGCACCTCAAACGGGATGTCCACCTCGCGAGCATCTCGGGAGGGACCGACATCGTCGGTTGCTTCATGCTCGGCGTCCCCACGCTGCCCGTCTACGCAGGGGAGATCCAGCGCCCCGGCCTCGGCGTTGACCTGGCGGCGTACGACGTGGACGGGCGACCCGTCGCTACCGGGCCCGGGGAGCTGGTGTGCCGCCAGCCCCTGCCGTCCATGCCGCTACGGTTCGCCGGCGATCCGTCGTTCGAGCGGTACCTGGGGGCGTACTTCTCCACCTACCCCGGCGCATGGCGCCATGGGGACCTGATCGAGCTCACGGAGCACGGCGGCATCGTCGTCCACGGCCGCTCTGACGCGACCCTCAACCCCGGGGGCGTGCGCATCGGCACCGCCGAGGTGTACAGGGCCCTCGAGTCCGTGCCGGAGGTCGTGGAGGCGGCGGCAGTGGGCCGCAAGATCGGGCCGGCCCTCGGCAGCGGCGAGTCGAGCGACGAGGAGGTCTGGCTCTTAGTGGTGCTGCGCGAGGGTAGTCGCCTCACGCCGGAGCTCGAGCGGCGGATCAAGCGCGCGGTCCGCGAGGGCGCTTCGCCACGGCACGTGCCGCGAGTGGTCGTGAGCGTGCCCGGCCTGCCGCGCACGCGCAGCGGCAAGCCCATGGAGATCGCGGTGTCGCGGCTCGTGAACGGCCGGCCGGTGGACAACGCCGACGTGATGGCGAACCCCGAGGTCCTCGACCAGATCGCCGCGGCGCTGACGGCCAGGGCTGACGCGTGACCGACCCCGACCGTAGCGGCGCGACCCGGCACTCGGACGAAGCCGTAGCGCCGTCCGAGCAGGGCGTCCACCAGGATCCACCGGCGCCCGTCGAACGCCTGACCACCAGGGTCGTCTACGCCAACCGTTGGATGACGGTGCGGGAGGACGAGGTGCGCTTCCCGGGTGGTCACCGCGGCATCTACGGCGTGGTCGAGAAGGCTGACTTCGCGCTCGTCGTCCCGTGGGACGGCAGCGGTCTGCATATGGTGCGCCAGTTCAGGTACCCCACCGGTGCGGCTCATTGGGAGTTCCCGCAAGGGTCCGCAGAGGAGGGTGGGCGAACCCCCGAGGCGCTGGCGCGAGGGGAACTGAAGGAGGAGACGGGCCTGAGCGCGGGTCATATGGTGCCTCTTGGGTTCCTGTACCAGGCGAACGGCTACTCGGACCAGGGCTTCCATGTCTTCCTAGCGACGGACCTCGCACCGGGCGAGCGCCGACTCGAGGCCACCGAGCTGGGCATGCAGACCGCCGTCTTCTCGGTGGCGGAGTTCGAGGCGATGCTGCGAAGGGGCGACGTGCGCGACGGGCCCACCGTGGCCGCCTACGGCCTGCTGCGGCTGCACGGCACGCTCGAAGGAGCCTAGGTTCAAGCGGCCGGGACCGGTGGTAGGTCGCCGGCCGCGACTAGGTTCTCCGATCAGCCTTTCACCGCCCCGGCCGTGAGGCCGGCCACGATGCGCTGCTGGAAGATCAGCACGAGGGCGACGAGCGGGATTGTGACGATCACGGCCGCGGCCATGATCTCCCCGAACGGCTCCTGTCTGGCGATCTCGCCAGTGAAGAGGGCGATGGCCACCGGCACCGTGCGCGACGGCGGATCGATGACGGTGAACGTGAGGGCGAACAGGTACTCGTTCCAGGCTTGGATGAACGCGAGCAGCCCGGTCGTGACCATGGCGGGCGCGGTAAGAGGCAGCAGCACCATGCGGAACGCTTGGAACAGAGTGGCGCCGTCCACCCGCGAGGCCTCCAGCAGTGAGTCCGGCAGACCCCTGAAGAACGATGTGAGCACCCACACCGTGAACGGCAGTGTGAACAGGAGGTAGGAGAGGATCATGCTGGGTATCGCCGGCATGCCCAGCACGCGGATGACGGCGTACAGCCCGGCAAGCACGGCGATCTGGGGGAACATGGTCATGGCAAGGATGACGTAGAGCGACGGGGAGCGGCCGGAGAAGCGCATCTTGCCGAGCGCGTAGCCGGCGAACGACCCGACGACCAGCGAGAGGATCGTCACCGATCCTGCCACGATCGTGGAGTTGAGAAGCGCGCGCAGGAAGCGGTC
>DASVCK010000139.1:0-8659 GCA_036381675.1 Trueperaceae bacterium
GTAGAAGACGCGGTCGCGGCGGCAGGCGGCATGCTCCCGACCGCGGCCCCGGACCTGGTGTCACCGGCCGCACCACTCACCGACGGCCAGACCGTGCACGTACCGGCGGCCGCCGTCGCCGACGGTGGAGGGCCTGGTGAGCGGGTGTCGCTGAACTCGGCGACGCTTGAGCAGTTGGACGCGCTGCCGGGCGTGGGCCCCGTGATCGCGCAGCGGATCGTCCTCCACCGCCCGTATGGCCGGCTCGAAGACGTACTACGCGTGCCGGGTATCGGGCCGGCCACGTTCGAGAACCTGGAGCCCCTCATCGGGCTATGAGCCCGCAGGCGGCCGGCAGGGGCAACGGCTTCGTCCCGTGGTCGGTGCCGGCCGCCGGCGGCATGGTCTTGGGGGTCGCATGCTCGGGCGGCGTCGCGGCCGGCACCGGCGTGGCGCTCGCCCTCACGGCGGCCGTGGCTGCCGCCCTGTTGGCAGCTCGCGGGCGCGCAGCCCACTGGCGGGCAAGTGCGGCCATGGCGCTGGTGGCGTTCGCCGTGGGAGCGATCAGGCACGAGCTGTGGGAGGCCAGGCCGGACCCGGTGAGGCCGTACCTCGAGCAGGAGACGCGCTGGGTCGGGAGCTACGACGGCGAGTGGTTCAGTGCCACGGAGCCGGTGGCGACGCGGCTCGCGCTGGTCTCCCGCGAGCCGCTTCAACCCGGGGCCCTCCGGCTGACGGGTACCGCCAGGCGGGCTCCCGGCAAGAGGAACCCGGGCGGTTTCGACTACGCCGCCTATCTGGCCCGCCGGGGCGTGTCGGCGCAGCTCTTCGTGGCGAACGTCTTGGAGGCCCGGCCCCGGTCCGGTGCCAGACAGCGCCTGGCCAGGGGAGTAGCCGCCGGGCTGCCCGCCGAGGTCGCCGGCCTGCAGCTCGCCATGACGCTGGGGTTGCGCGACGACCTCACCAGCGAGGACCGCGACGCGTTCCGCCGGTCCGGTCTGGCGCACGTGCTGGCCCTGTCCGGGCTCCACTTCGGGGTGCTGCTGGCTGCAGCGGGGCGGGCGCTCAAGCCGCTCGGTCGCCGCAGGCGTCCGGTGCTGCTGGCGCTGATCGTGGGGTTCGTCGTCCTCGTCGGCCCCACCCCCAGCGTGGTGCGCGCCGCGGCGATGGCGCTGGCTAGCCTCCTGGCCCTGACGAGCGGCGTGGGCCGGCTCGAAGCGTGGCCGGTGCTGGCGCTCTCGGCGTGCGTCTCGCTGTTGCTGCAGCCGCAGATGCTCTTCGACCTCTCCTTCCAGCTCTCGTACATGGCTCTCTTGGGCCTGCTGGCGTTCTCCGGCCCCATCGCCCGCGCGCTCGGCGTGCGCGACGCCGTTACGGACCCGCTCCGGCCGGACCTGCCGGGTGCAGGCACCCGCGGCGCCCGCGGCCGGCTTAGGCGCTACGGCGCGTTGGCGCTGGGCGCCAGCATCGCAGCGCAGCTGCCCAGCCTCTCGCTGGTGGCGGGCACCTTCGGCTCGGTGCCAGCGTTCTCGCCCCTCGTGAACCTGATAGGCGTCCCACTCTCCGCGCTGCTGGTCCCGCTGGGGTTCCTGGCGGGGCTCGTCGGTCTGGCCTGGGAACCCCTCGCGGCAGGGGTCAACGCCATCGTCTTGCCCATCGCGCGCGGCCTGATCGCCCTGGCCGACCTCGGGGCCCGGTTGCCTGTCATCGGCTGGCCACATGTCGAGTGGCTGGGCCACCTGTGCTGGGCCGCGTTCGTCGTGGCCCTATGGCTGGCTGCGCGCCGTCGCCTGCGGCCGTCGCGCGTCCTCCTGGTGACCCTCGTCGCCGCTGTCGTGCCCACCGCCGCCGGCAGCGCGCGGCCGCCGCCGGACGTGTGGTTCCTCGACGTAGGACAGGGCGACGCCACCCTGATCCGCTTGCGAGGCGGCTACGACGTCCTCATCGACGGCGGCGGCACGCCGTTCTCCGACTTCGACGTGGGCGAACGCGTCGTGCTGCCGGCGCTGAGGGCGCTGGGTGTTCGTGACCTTGACGCCGTCATCGCCACCCACCCTGACGCTGATCACGTCGAGGGTCTCTTGAGCCTGCTACGCGATGTCCCGGTGGGAACGTTGGTCACCGGTCCGCCCACGCCCACCATCCCGCTCGACACCCGGGTCCGGGACCTGGCGGCGGAGCTCGGGTTGGACGTCCACGTCGCCGTTCGCGGCGAGACGCTCGTCCTCGGCCGCTCCGGCGAGGCACGCCTCGAGATACTGCACCCACCGGCCGGCCCGCCGGAGGAGCCGGGCAACGAAGCGTCGGTCGTGACGCTGCTCCGCTACCGCGGCCAGCCCGTGCTGTTGGCGATGGCCGACGCCGGCATGGTCACGGAGGACGAACTCGCGCTGGGTCGGATCCACACGCTGAAGGTCGGACATCACGGCTCGCGGTACAGCACGTCTGACGAGCTACTCGTCGCGACCCGGCCTTCGCTGGCGGTCATTTCGGTGGGCGAGAACCGTTACGGGCATCCTCATCCCACCGTGCTGGCGCGCTTGCGCGAACACGGCGTCCCGGTGATCACCACGCTGTCGAGCGGCGCCGTAAGGCTCGCCCTGAAGGTCACGCCATGAGCCGATGATAGATTGTTCACAGATGCTCCTCACCGTGCGCGTCCTGTCGGAGCACGGACCGGTACGGGTAGAGCTCGCCAGGTGGCGGAACCGACTGGTAGTGGTCAAGAGCCTCCGCGGGTTCCATCCCGTCTTCAGCCAGCGTCTAGAGCGCGAGGCAGCGGTCCTTGGCAAGCTGCGGCACGACAACATCGTGCCGTTGCTGGGCGCCGAGGGCACCTCGCTCATCTACGAGTACTGCCCCGGGGTCACGCTCGAGGAAGCTCTCGAACACGGCCCTCTCAGGCCCAAGCGCAGCCTCAAGATCGTCGCCGACGTCCTCAAGGCGCTCGAGTACGCGCACGCTCAGGGGGTGATCCACCTTGACGTCAAGCCGGCGAACATCCTCGTCAAGGGCGAGCGTGCGCTACTGACCGACTTCGGCTTCGCGAAAGACCTGGGCCTGACCGCCATTACCAGCCAGGACATGATGATGGGGACGCCCAGCTACATGGCGCCCGAGCAGTTCCAAGGGGTCAGGACCGACCAGCGGTCGGACCTCTACGCCGCGGCAGCGGTGCTCTACCACATGCTCACCGGCAAGCCGCCCTACGGCAGCCAGGTCGTCAGGTACCTCGCGGGCGACGACCGGGTGCCGCTCGAGCCACTGCCCGAGCTGGCGCGTCCGTACGAGGGCGTGTTGATGGCGGCGCTGTCACGTGATCCCTCTGCTCGGCCCGCCTCCGCGCGCCAGTTCTGGGAGCAGCTCGACGCGATCGCCAGCGCCCCGGCGTGATCCTCTCGTTCAGCGGCGACCCCTTCCTGGCCAGACGAGCGGCGAAGCGCGCTCTGGCCGAGCAGGGAGTCACCTCGCTCGACGTCACCGAGCTGGGCGAAGGGATGACCCCGGCAGACGTGCTCCACCTCGCCGGCCAGGGGGGTCTGTTCGGTCAGGTGGCCCTGCTTCTGGACTTCGGTGCCGCGTTCACTGGCCAGGCAGGCGTCAAGCCGCGCGACGAGATGATGTCGGCCCTCTCAGGCCTCGGCGCTGCTGCGCTGATCGTCGTGGTCGATCCCGAAGCGACCCCGGCGCGCAGGAAGAAGTGGGCCGCGCTCGGGAAGCACCTGGAGCTGCCCACGCCGCGCTACGACGCCCTGCAGCGCTGGGTCAGACGGGAGCTCGACGATGCCGCGCTGCGTTACAGGCCCGACGCGCCAGCCACCCTGGCAGATCTCTTCGGCGAGGACCCGGCAGCGATCCTCTCGGAGATCAACAAGCTCGCGGCGTTGGACGAGGAGCTCACCGCCGACCGCGTCAGGCAGGTCGCCAACCGTGCCGCGGTGCACGACGCGTTCGACCTGCTAGACAGCATCACCCGGGGCGACGGTGCCGGCGCGTTCGCGACGGCTCGCCAGCTGCTCGACGAGGGCGAGGCGGCTCAGCGCGTCATGGCAGCCCTCGCGTGGCAGTTCCTGTTACTGGCCAAGGCCGTGGCGCTGCGAGAGCGGGAGCCCGACCAGCGGGCGGTGGCGCAACGTGCCGCGAGCGTCCTCAAGGCCAAGCCCTTCGTGGTCCAGAAGACGCTCAAGCTGGCACAGGGCCTGGGAGAGAAGGACGTCACGGCGGCACTGGAAGCGCTCCTCGAGGCCGACGTGGCCAGCAAGACCGGACGCGACCCCGAGTGGGCGCTGGAGTCGGTGGTGCTCACCCTGGCGGGCAGGTTCGCGGCGCCTGTCTCGGATCGGGCCGAGAGCGGACGGACCGGTGCCAGGGGGGCGCGGTAGCCTCGCAGGCGTGACGCTGGGCCCGGCTACCGACGACGCGCTGCTGGCGGGTGTCGCCGCACGAGACCACAGAGCGCTGGCGCGGGTCATCTCGCTCGTCGAGCAGGGCGGGGAGCGCGGGGACGAGCTGCTCAGGCGGTTACGCCCCGACACGGGGAGGGCAGCCGTGGTGGGGATCACCGGTTCCCCCGGCAGCGGCAAGTCCACCCTCACCGATGCTCTCATCGAACAGTGGCGGGCCGCCGACCGGACCGTGGGGGTGGTGGCTATCGACCCCACCAGCCCGTTCTCGGGCGGGGCGATCCTGGGTGACCGCATCCGCATGACGCGGTGGTACGCGGACGAGGGCGTGTTCATACGCTCCCTGGCGACGCGCGGGCACCTGGGCGGGCTCTCGGCGGCCACGCTGCGGGTCGCGGCCGTGCTGGACGCTGCCGCCTACGACGTCGTCGTCATCGAGACGGTGGGCGTCGGCCAGTCTGAGGTGGACGTCGCCGACGCTGCCGACACGACGGTCGTGGTCCTGACGCCGGCGGGCGGCGACGCCGTTCAGGCGTTCAAGGCAGGGATCATGGAGGTAGGCGACGTCTTCTGCGTGAACAAGTCGGACCTGCCCGGGGCCGAGCGGGTGCGGCGCGAGGTACGGGCCGCGCTGGACCTGGCGATGCCTCAAGAGGGCGAGTGGCGGGCGCCCATCGTCTCGACCGTGGCCGCCTCCGGCGCCGGCGTCCCCGACCTCGTCAAGCGCATCGCCGCGCACCGCGAACACCTCACGGAGCGCGGCCTGCTCGAGGGCGCCAGGAGACGGAGGGTGCGGGCTGAGGTGCTCGCGCTGCTGGGCGCGGAGCTGCGCCGCGCCTGGGAAGCGAGGCAGGAGCGTGCCGTGACCGACATCCTCGCGGGGGCGAGCACGCCGGCGGAAGAGGTCAGGCGCCTATGGGGGCAGCGCGGGTGAGATCTGTTCCCGGTTCGGCGGTCCCACGCGACCCGCCTGGACCGGTCACCGGCGTTACACTCGCATAATGGTCCACGCCGTGTACCCCGGCAGTTTCGACCCCCTTCACAACGGACATGTCGACATCATCAGACGCGCCGCGGGCATCTACGGCAGCCTGACCGTCGCGGTCCTGGACAACCCGCTGAAAGCGGGCGCGCTGCTCTCCACGCAAGAGCGCGTGGCCATCATCCAGGACGTCGTCGCGGGCATGAAGGACGTCACTGTCGAGTCGTTCGACGGCCTCTTGGCCGACTACGCCGGGCAGATCGGTGCCAAGGTGATCGTGAAGGGCCTCCGGGCGATCTCGGATTTCGAGTACGAGCTCCAGATGGCTCACCTCAACAGGCAGCTCAACCCGAACGTGGAGACGACGTTCATCATGACGGCGACGCGCTGGTCCTACGTGTCCAGCTCCCGGGTCAAGGAGATCGCCAAGTACGGCGCGGACGTGTCCAAGCTGGTCCCGCGCGCCACCCTTCACATGCTCAAGGAGCGGTTCGCTCAGGCGACCGTCTGATGGGCCTGCTCTACCGTGCCATGGCCGCCGACGGCGGCATCAGAGTCGTGGCGGCCGACACCACCGACGTGGTGCGCGAGGCCGTGACGCGTCAAGGGGCGAGCCCGACGGCTGGGGCCGCGACCGGGCGCACCATGACGGCCGCGCTGCTGCTGAGCCACGTGCTGCTCAAGTCGCCCCGCGACCGCGTCACCGTGCGCCTCGACGGCGGTGGGCCGCTGGGTAGGGTCACGGCCGAGGCGGGTCTCGATCACACCGTGCGCGGCTACTCCCAGAACCCGGACGTGGCGCTGCCCCTGCGCACGGACGGGAAGCTCGACGTCGGAGCGGCGGTCGGCGTGGGCGGCGAGATACGCGTCGTGCGCTCCCACGCCCCCTACGGGGACCCGTACACGGGCAGCATCGCCCTGACCTCGGGTGAGGTCGCCGAGGACGTCGCCGCCTACCTGGCTGTGTCCGAGCAGATCCCGTCCGCGGTCATGCTCGGCGTGCACTTCGACGCGGGCGGCCGCGTGCAGGCGGCCGGCGGCGTGATACTCCAGGCGCTACCAGGCGCCGACCCCGCCGCGCTCACGCTGCTCGAGGCGAACGTCAGGGAGCTGGGTCAGCTCACCGAGGCCATGCGGCGCTCGCCGCTCATAGACGTCGTCGAGCAGGAGCTGTGCTGGGGCCTCGACTTCGATCTCATGACGGACGAGCCGTTGCAGGTGAGGTTCGAGTGCCGCTGCACCGACGAGAGGGCCCTTCAGGCGCTCGCGTTCTTCACGCCCCAGGAGAGGCGGGAGATGATCGAGGAGGACGGCGGCGCCGAGGTCGTGTGCCACTGGTGCGGCGAGCGCCGCTGGATCAGCGGGGAGCTGATCGCGACCCTCCAGGGAGCCGAGGTCCGCTGCCCCGAGTGCGGCACCCTGTGGCACAGGGAGGGCCAGCCGGCGATCATGCGTCAGGGCGAGCTGTGCTCGTGCGGTCGACCCGTGGAGCTGCCCGACTGATGGCCGTGCCCGTCGGTATCGCGCTGCTTCTCCTCGTGCAGGCTGCCATCTGGGGCTCCGCGTTCCCGGCCATCAAGGTCGGCCTCGTGGACCTCAGCGCGCCGCACTTCACGCTGCTCAGGCACCTCGTCGCATCTGTCACGTTCGTGCCGCTGCTGCTAGGCTTCCGGGCCCGGCTGGCGCCGCGCCGCGAGCACGTGCCGGCCTTCCTTGGCCTCGGAGCCTGTGGCTTCCTCGTCTACCACCTGGCGCTCAACTACGGTTCGGAGCGCGTCTCGGCCGGAGCAGCCAGCCTGATCATCGCCACGGCGCCGGCGCTGACGGCCGTCCTGGCGTCCCTGATCGAGAGGGACCGGCTGCCCGTGCTCGGTTGGGCCGGGTCGGCGGTTTCCTTCGCCGGCGTGGCGCTTATCGTGCTCGCCGACGGCAGGCAGGCGGCCATGCAGGGCTTCTCCCTGTACGCCTGGTTCATCGTCATCGCGGCGCTGGCCACGTCGTTCTTCGCGATCTACCAGCGGCGCATGTTCGCTCACTACCGCCCCATAGAGGTCGCCGCGTTCGCGACCTGGGCGGGCACGCTGCCCATGCTGGCGCTGGCCTCTGGCGTGGTCGCCGAGGTGGCCGCCGCCGGGGCCGGCTCGCTCGCGGCCGTCCTCTACACGGGCGTGCTGCCGTCCGCGGTGGCTTACACGATCTTCGCGGTAGCGCTATCCAAGGCGAACGTCACGGTGGTGACGGCGTTCCTCTACCTGGTGCCGGTCTTCGCACTCTCCACCGCATGGGCGCTGCTGGGCGAGGTACCGCCGCTGCTCACCGTGCTCGGTGGCGCGCTGGTGATCGCCGGTGTCGTCGTCCTCAACCTCGCGAAGCAGGGGGCGGCTCGGCGGGCGCGGGTGATGGCTCGGGCGGCTGATTGACCTTCTGGCCCAGGCGCCGCTCGGTGCCGGCCATGAGCCGCATCACGTTCTCCCGGTGGCGGTAGATGGTGAGCACCGCCAGCGCTACCGCCAGGAAGAGGTTGGCGACCGGAAACGAGCCGCCAGCTATGACGAACAGGGGCAGCGAGATCATCCCGACGATCGAGCCGAGGGACACGTAGCGACTGACGAGGATCGTCAGGACGCCGAGGACGATCGACAACACGGCCGTGGCCGGGTCCACGACCAGGAAGACCCCGATGCTGGTGGCGATCCCCTTGCCACCGCGCAGCTTGAGCATCACGTTGAAGCTGTTGCCGATGACGGCTGCCAGCCCTGCCAGGGCGACCGTCCAGGTGTCCGTGCCGAACGCCGTGGGCAGCAGGGCCGCCACGGCACCCTTCAGCGGGTCGAGCAGCATGACGAGCAGAGCGGGTACGACACCGAGGGTGCGCAGGACGTTCGTCGCGCCGATGTTGCCGGAGCCGACCTCCTGAATGTTCACGCCCCGCATCCTCGCCACCAGGTAGCCGGTCGGGATCGTGCCCAGCAGGTAGCCGACGACCATGAAGAGCAGGACCAGCGCGACGTCGATCAACGCAAGAAGCCTCCGGTGGAACGCGGGGTCGAGCGGCCGCCTAGGCGGCTCCACCGTTTACCGGCGGTACCCTCCGCCGCGCCGTCACGATTCTACCGATGCGCCCGAAGCGGCACCGAGCGGTTAGCATCGCGGGCGTGACTCCGGCCGCCCTCGCCCTGCTACTGCTCTCGCTCGCGGGCGTCTCGGCGCTGCGTTGGGCCACCAGGCTCGCGCCGCTGCTCACGGAGCTGCCCGCCAAGACCCTGATAGCGACCGTCCTGGCTGTACTCGCCCT
>DASVCK010000140.1:0-25318 GCA_036381675.1 Trueperaceae bacterium
TCTACATGAACGGCCGCGAGGTCTTCAAGTTCGCCGTGCGCGTGATGACCACCTCCACCTTCGAGGCCATCGAGAAGGCCGGGCTGACGCCCGCGGACATCAGCCTCTTCGTCCCCCACCAGGCGAACCTGCGCATCATCGACGCCGCCCGCGAGCGTCTCGGGCTCGAGCGCGAGCGGGTCGTCGTGACGGTGGACGAGTACGGCAACAACTCCACGGCCAGCATCCCCCTCGCGATGCAGCACGCCCTCGATCAGGGCCAGATCAGCCCGGGCGACAACCTGTTGCTGGTCTCCTTCGGCGCCGGCCTCACCTGGGCCGCCTCGGTGGTCACGTGGGCGCCGACGGCAGTTTGACGTCAACGAAAAGACGACTCGTCGGGGTCTTCCCCGGCCAAGGCTCGCAGCGCGTCGGCATGGCACGCGAGTTCTACGACTCTTCGCCGGCCGCCAAGCAGGTGCTGGACATGGCCGAATCCGCCTTGCCCGGCCTGCTCTCGCTCATGTGGGAAGGGCCGGAGGACGAGCTCCGTCTCACCGCGAACCAGCAGCCGGCTCTGGTCGCGGCGGGAGCAGCGGCCTACGCGGCCTACCTGGAGGCCGGCGGGCCGGTCCCGGCGTACGCCGCCGGCCACAGCCTGGGCGAGTTCACGGCCCTCGTGGCGGCGGAGGCGCTGGAACTGGGCGACGCCCTGCGGCTCGTGCGGGCCCGCGGCGAGTACATGCAGGACGCGGTGCCAGAGGGCGTGGGCGCCATGGCCGCCATCCTCAAGGTGGACGCCGGCACGGTCGAGAAGGCGCTGACGGCAGCGCAGGCCCTCGGCGTCGTGGAGGTCGCCAACTACAACGCACCCGGCCAGACGGTGATCTCCGGTGAGACGGCGGCCGTCGAGGCCGCCTCGGCGGAGCTGAAAGAGGCAGGCGCTCGCGCGATCCCGCTCAAGGTCTCGGCGCCCTTCCACTGCAGCCTGATGGAGCCGGCCGCCAGGCGACTGGCAGCCGACCTGGCGAACGTGCGCTTCGCGCCGCCGCGGTTCCCCGTCGTCAACAACGTGACGGCGCGGCCGTTGCCGTCGCCGGAGGCGGCGCCGGAGCTCCTCACGGCGCAGGTCACGGGGAGCGTGCGGTGGGTCGAGACCGTCAACTGGCTGAACGCCGCGGCCGGCGGCGGCGCTGCGTTCCTGGAGTTCGGCTCGGGCGACGTCCTGACGAACATGATCAAGCGGACGTTGGAAGGTGTCGTCGTCGCCTCGGTGACGGACCCGGATAGCCTCGAGGAGGTGCTGTCGCTGTGATGGAGGCAGGCGGTCGCACGGCGCTGGTGACCGGTTCGAGCCGGGGGATAGGGCGGGAGAGCGCAGCTCTGCTCGGCGCGCTCGGCTACAGGGTGGCCGTCCACTACGCCTCCTCGGCGGGCCCCGCCGAGGAGCTCGTTGCCGAGCTGCGCGACGCCGGTTCCGACGCGGAGGCGTTCCAGGCCGACGTCGCCGAGCCCGCGGCGTGTCAGGAGCTCATCAAGGCCGTGGTAGACCGCTTCGGCGGCCTGGACGTGCTCGTCAACAACGCCGGCATCACGCGCGACGGCCTGGCGCTGCGCATGAAGGACGAGGACTGGCGCAGCGTGATCGACACCGACCTCTCGGCGGCCTTCTACCTGTCGCGCACGGCGCTGCGCCACCTGCTCAAGTCCCCGTCAGGTCGCATCGTCAACGTCAGCTCGGTCGTGGCGCTGCGCGGCAACGCCGGGCAGGCGAACTACGTGGCGGCCAAGGCCGGGCTCATCGGCCTGACGAAGGCGCTGGCCCGCGAGTACGGCAGCCGGGGCCTGACGGTCAACGCCGTCGCTCCTGGCTTCATCGAGTCGGACATGACGGACGCTCTGCCGGAGGACGTGCGCGAGCGCTACCTGCAGGAGATACCCGCCGGCCGCTTCGGCAGCACGCGCGACGTCGCGCACGCCATCGCCTATCTGGCGAGCGAGGCCGCCGGCTACGTCAACGGCCAGACGCTGGCGGTTGACGGTGGCATGGTCATGCCGTAATGATTCGGGGGCCTTCAGCAAGGCCCGACGCGCGCACGTGGCCGCCGCCCGTACCCTCGACCATAGGGGCGGCCGCCCAGGGGCACGTCCGCCCACACGCCAGGAGACAGACCGGGCACAGCGCGACTAGGATGGCTCAGGAGGAAAGTCAACGTGGACGAGCAAGAGATACTCGAGAAGGTCAAGGACATCATCGCCGACAAGCTGGACGCTGACTCCGGGGAGGTCACGACGGAATCCCGCTTCCAGGAGGACCTGGGCGCTGACTCCCTCGACGTGGTGGAACTGATCATGGGCCTGGAAGACGAGTTCGGGGTCGAGATCTCCGACGAAGAGGCCGAAGGCATCCGTACCGTCGGAGACGCCGTCAAGTTCATCGCAGACAAGCAGTAAGCGCGAGAAGACTCCCAGGCACAGCCCGCGGGCGTGCCGTCTAGTACCCTTGCCTACGCTATGAGACGTGTCGTGGTAACGGGGCTAGGACCCGTGACGCCGATCGGGGTCGGAGCCCAAGAGTTCCTCAGCGCCCAACACGAGGCGAGGAACGGCATCCGCCGGATCACAAGGTTCGACGCTTCCGACCTCTCGGTGCAGATCGCCGGCGAGGTCGACGTCGAGGTGGGCGACTACATCGACCGCCGCGAGGCCAGGCGCCTCGACAGGTTCGTGCAGTTCGCCCTCATAGGGGCCGAGTTGGCCCTGAAGGACTCCGGCCTGAGCGAGGCGGAGGTCGCCGGCGAGCACGTCGGCACCTGCATCGGCTCAGGCATCGGCGGGCTCGAGACGTGGGAGGCCCAATCGGACATCGTCCACGAGCGCGGCGCCATGCGCATGAGCCCCTTCTTCATCCCCATGCTGATCGCGAACATGGCCAGCGGTCATGTGGCGATGCGCTTCGGCCTCACGGGCCCAAGCTCGAGCGTCGTCACGGCCTGCGCCACCGGCTCCGGCAACATAGGCGACGCCTTCAGGATGATCCAGCGGGGCGACGCCGACGTCATGTTCGCCGGCGGCACCGAGGCCTGCGTGACCCCCATGGGCATCGGCGGCTTCGCCGTCATGCGCGCGCTGTCCACCCGCAACGACTCGCCCGAGACCGCCAGCCGGCCCTTCACGGCCAGCCGCGACGGGTTCGTGGCGGGCGAGGGCGCTGGCATCCTCGTGCTCGAGGAGTACGAGCGGGCGGTCGCGCGCGGAGCTCGCATCTACGCCGAGATCGTCGGCTACGCCACCAGCGCTGACGCCCACCACATCACGGCGCCGGCCCCCGGCGGCCGCGGCGCGGCGCGGGCGATCAGGTGGGCCCTGCGCGACGCGGGCCTGGAGCCCGGGGACGTGGGCTACATCAACGCGCACGGCACCAGCACCGAGGCCAACGACCTCAACGAGACGCTCGCCTTCAAGTCGGTATGGGAGGGTCACGGGGCGGTCCCGCCCGTGAGCAGCACCAAGTCCATGACGGGGCACACGCTCGGCGCCGCCGGCGGCATCGAGGCGATCGCGACCGTACAGGCGCTCGACTCCGGGATCCTGCCGCCCACCCGGAACTACCTCGACCCCGACCCTGAGCTGGACCTCGACTACGTCCCCAACGAGGCACGCGAGCACCAGGTGGACGTCGCGATGTCGACCAACTTCGCCTTCGGCGGTCAGAACGCCTGCCTGATCTTCAGGCGCCTGTGAGTCGCAGGCCGCGGCGGTCCGCCTCGGCCCTCGAGTACCTCTACGTCGCAGCCCTCGTGGCGCTGGCGCTCGTCGGGTTCCTGGCCGGCGCACCCAGGCTGCCGGACTCCAGCTCATGGGCGGGCCCTTTCCCGGTCGTGGCGTGGGAGGACGGGGCCAAGCCGCCCGAGGTCCCGGTCAACTCCAGCCTCGACATCGAGGTGCTGTCTGACGCGCCGCGCGGCGATCCCAACGACCCTGTGTCCACCGCACGTTTCACGAACGAAGCGACGGGCGAGCGCTACGCGGTCGAGGCCTTCTACGTCGGTGGACGGGCCGGCAGGTCGGTCTACCGCTTCAGGTTCACGCCCAGGGCGCCGGGACGCTGGACGTTCGAGACGACCTCAAGCGTGCCGGGGCTGGACGGCCTCAGCGGCGCCGTGACGGCGACCGGTAGCGACCTCGAGGGCCCGATGACGGCCCGGGACGGCAGGTTCGCCGTCGCGACCGGCGCCGGAGAGCCCCAGCCCACGACCTACAACGTCTACGGCGCGGGAGGCAGGTTCCTCACCGGGCTCGGCGACGTGCCGCGGGACGTCGCCGGCATGAGGTCGGCCCTCGAGCCGGTGCTGGAAGAGGTCCGGAGCGCCGGCTTCGACGCCTTGCACGTGGCCGTGAACAACGAGTGGTTGGCCCTCGGCAGGCCGCGCTGGGACCGCCACGCCGCCGTGCAGCCCGACCCGGCCACGTTCCAGCTGCTCGAGACCCTCCTCGTCATGGCTCACGAGCGCGGCCTGTTCGTCCACTTCTGGATGTGGGGCGACGAGGCCAGGCGCTTCACGCCGCTCGGCCTGCGCAGTGACCCGCTCATCCCCGGCGACCCCGGTGGGCCTACGGGCGCCGCGTTCGAGCGCGTCGTGCGGTACATCGCCGCTCGCCTCGGCCCCATACCCAACTGGACGATGTCGTACGGCTTCGACCTGCACGAGTGGGCGGACGAGGGCCCGGTGAGGGCGTGGGCGGCGCGGCTGAGCGAGCTGCTGCCGATGCCGCACCTGCTCACGGCGACGGAGGAGGGCAGGGAACCGCGAGCGTTCGACCTGGGAGCGAGCAAGCTGCCCATCGTCTCGCGCGACCGCGACCCGTACGAGCGCGACCAGGCACCCTTCGGCCTGGCGCTCCAGTACGTCGCCGAGGGGGGCGGCAGGCCGCTGTTGTTCGAGAGCCGCTACCTGATCCAGGACGGCGGGCCGTGGGACGCCGCCGGGCTGGCGGAGGGTATGTGGGGGTACGCCATGGCCGGCGGGGTAGGTGCCATCTACGACAGGCCCGAAGGCTCTCAGCTGCCTGAAGACGCCGTCACCGTGTTGAGGACGTTCCGCGACTTCTGGCGCGGCCGCGTGCCGTCCGGTACCGCCTGGTCCAGTGAGCGGGAGACCGGCGAGCTGGCGCTGGTCTCGGAGGTGGGCGACAGCGGCGTCCTGTTCGCCAGGGATACCGACGTCGTGGACCTCTCAGCGGTCCCGACCGGATCGCCGGCCGTGGCCGTCGACGTCATGGCCCCCTACTCGGAGGTCGCGGTCGACACACAGGCGCCGACCTGGCGCGCACCGCACGCATCCGACTGGGCGGTGGCGTTCGGGGCAGCGGCGGACCGCTACGCACGCTGAGCGTAGGCGGACGCGGCCGTGGCTGCCGCGACGCCTTGGGCCGCCGTGCCCATCCCGGGCACACCGCCACCGTTGGTCGTTCCGCAGCTCCTCAGCGCCTCCGTCTGACCCAGCGGACCGCCGCGCCGAGCTCCGGCAGACCGAGCAGGGCGGCCGCTCCCAGGTAGACGCCGGCGAAGGCCACACCACCAAGGACTAGCTCCAGCAAACTGCCCGTCCAGGTGGGTCCCGCGACCGGCAGGCGCACCACCAGGTAGGCGGCGGCGCCGGCGAGCGCCGCGGCGAACCAGGCTCCGGCAGCGTGCCGGCCGAAGGCCCCCAGCGAGAACCCCTCGCGCCTGGACACGAAAGCGGCGGACAGCAGCACCTGAACCCAGGCGGCTACCGCGACGGCCGCCGCGACGCCGGTGACGCCGAAGGGTCCGGCGAGCGCGTAGTAGAGAACCCCTTGCAGCGTGAGCGCCGCGAGCGCGATGCCCACGGGCGGGCCCACCCGGCTCCTCACGTAGAACGTCCTGACGAGGAGCGCGTGCGCCGCCAGCGGGAACACGGCCAGCCCCAGCGGCACGGTCGCCTGCACCGTGTAGGCGCGCAGCGACGGGTCCATGGGCTGACCGAAGAGCGAGCGCCAGTTGTAGATCACGTCGACGAGCTGCGGGGCCAGCGCCGTGATCGCGAGCCCGGCCGGCACCGAGAGGAACGTGATCAGCCTGACGCCCTCGGTGAGGGTCGGCCCGAACGACGCCTCGTCCCGAGCGGCGTGCGCCGAGAGGCGGGAGTAGTACGCCAGCGCCGGCGAGATCCCGAACAGCCCCAGGCCGAGGCTCAGGAAGAGATCGGCCAGGTAGAACGCGCCCTGCGCGCCGGCGTCGATGCCGGTGACGACGTTCGACGCCACGACGTTGACGACCTGTCGCCCGCTGGTCGTGACGGCGAACGGCACCATGAGCAGCGCCACGCTGGAGAGCGCGGGGTGCCAGGGGATGCGCGGCCGCGGCAGGAGCCCGGCCCTCGCCAGGGCGGGGATCTGCACGACGAGCTGGGCCACTCCACCGACGACGTGGGCCACGGCCAGCATGACCGCCTGTCCAGGGAAGACGGCCATGAGGACGACGGTCACCAGGTTGAGGGCGACGGGCGCCCACGCCGGGGCGGCGAAGCGCTCCTCGGCGTTGAGCAGTCCCATGGCCAGGGCCGAGAGCGAGATCGCGGGCAGGAACGGGAAGACGATGCGGATGAGCCGCGTCGTGAGCTCCACGTCCACGTGGCCGGCGTCGGCGATGAGCAGGCGTGCCAGCCAGGGCGCCGCGAGATAGGCGCCCAGCATCAGCAGTCCGTTCAGGATCGCGAGCAGCGAGAGTATGGCGCCCGACAACCGCCTCGACTCGGCCGGCTCGAGCCGCTTGTACACCGGCACGAACGAGTTGACCAAGGCCCCCTCGGCGAGGAGCTCGCGGAACAGGTTGGGCACCTTGAACGCGGTGACGAAGGCGTCCACGACCGGCGTCGGGAAGAACTGGGCGAGTAGCGAGTTGCGCACGAGCCCGGTCACGCGGCTCGCCAGCGTGCCGCCCATCAGGGTGAACGCCCCACGCCGCGACGAGGCCGCCGCCGGAGCGCTGCGCGGTTTCGCCTCCCCGGGCGCGTCCACGAAGCCATGTTCGCACGCTGCGCGTTATCATCGACCCGCTAGTACGCCACCGGAGCGCGGAAGGAGCCGCCATGGAGACCACGGTCACCGCCAACTTCGAGCATCCGTCGGCCGCCGAGGACGCCGCGTCCGCGCTGGTGAGCGCAGGCATCCCGCAGTCGGACATCCTCGTCTTCCCCGGCGACTCCGACGAGGTGCTCAGGGCCAGGCGCCTGGCGTCTCCCAACCACATCCACCGCGCGATCGTCGCGCCGGACGTCGGGGCCGCCATGGGCTTCACCGCGGGCTTCCTGGGCGGCGGCTTCTTCGGCCTGCTGCTCGGCTCCGGCGTTCTGAACATCATGGGCAAGGGGCCAGCCATGGCCGTCGGGCCGTTCTGGTCCTCGGTCATCGGCGCGGTGGCCCTCGGGCTCGCAGGCGCCCTGGCCGGCTTCATCTTCAACGCGCCCCTGCCCGTGCTCGATCCGGTACACGAGACCGCGCCCAAGCCGCGGCTCACGGTCGTCACCGCGAGCCTGCCGGAGGAACGTGCTCAGGCGGCGTTGGATGCCTTGAGCGGCAAGAAGCCCCGTGACGTCACCGTTTGGCACCGTGACCAGGGAGTTTGGATACCGGCCTAGGTCGGTAAGTAGTACGTTTTGTCCGTCTGCGGCGCGCGGTTGGCGTAACCTGGGGCAAACGCCCCAGACCGTTCAGACTTAACATCTGACATTCAGAATCCTCACGCTACTAGTGATACCTTTCACTAGGTAGCTTCATAGGGCAGTTGTGGTCCCTGCTACCTGAGCAGTGATTCGACCTCGCGTCCACGTAAGAGGACCGAGGGGAGAGGACCCAGCAAGACCGGCTTTGAAGGACGTGGGCAATACCACATCCAACTAGGCGAATCGTCAAACGGTGGCCTTTCTTACGAGGCAGACGGTTCAACCGGTCATAAGATCGCCGGGCAAATCCAAGGGGAGGCGCAGTTCTCCTCAGCGACGTTGAAGCCAGTCCCGCAATTTGGGCGCCTGGGACGGGCCGAGTCAGTGGCGCAACCGGCTGACGAGAGCGGTGCTCCTTAGAAAGCCCCTCTCGAAGTACTTGAGGCGGCGTGCTCTGCACGCCGGAAAGAGAGAGGGGCACGTTGAAGTACGATTCTCGCCAGGGCCGCGCGCGCTTTGGCATCCAGCGGATCCGTTCGCTACCGCGTTTCCAGTTAGTTCTGATCTTCGGTCTCGTTTCACTCATCGTCAGCGCCTGCGCCACACCTGACGGGGCCGCCAACCGCATCCCCACGATCATGCAAGCCATGGAGGCCGAAGAGGCCGTCATCGAAGGCTCGGTGCTCGCCGTGCGCGACACGCCGGGAACCTCCGGCGGCCAGGTCGTCGTCTCTACCGCCGCCGTCGCCCCGGCGAGCGAGGGTGGCGAAGACGCCTCCCTCTCGTTCGAGGTGAGCTCCGAGGGCGAGTACGTCCTGTGGGCACGTATCAAGGGCGCCTCCAGCGACGAGAGCGCCATGTTCCTCGGCTTCGACGGCAAGGTCGAGCGCGTCGAGCTCTTCCGCTTCGGGGAGTTCGTCTGGGTCGCCGCCTCGGTCGGCCAGCTCGGCTCCGGCGAGCACCTCGTCTCCATCGGCCACGCCGAGCCCGAGACCGAACTGGACGCCATCGTCATCTCCTCCCGGCGCGACCTCACCCACGACAACCTCGAGACCTTCCTGATGACGGGCGAGATGCCCGCACCTCCAGCGACCGAGCCCAACGAGCCCGCCACCGGCGGTCCCGCGACTGGGGATCCGGACGGCGGGGCCGGCCCGAAGGCGCCGATCGGCTCCAGCGCGTACGACCTGCGCGGCAACCCGAGCTTCGATCCCAACGACCTCCCCGCCGAAGCCCAGGTCTGGTACCGCCGGCTGTGGAAGGCCATCGACGACTCGGTCTACGACGCCTACGAGTGGGCCGCCAGCGACGACCTCTACCGCTACGCCCGCGACCTGCACACGCACGTCCAGTTCCTCCTCCACGCGTTCCGCGTGACCGGCGACCTCCACCTCCTGGACGAAATCGACAAGATCGTCGAGATCATGCGCGATCAGCTCCATGACTCCTGGCGCGGCGTCCTCGAAGGTTCTTCCGCCCCCGGCGCGGACGGCTACGTGAACTGGGTGTGGCGCTACACCAGCGGCGACGCCTACGTTGGCAAGGACACCAACAAGCTCGACGAGATGAAGACCCACGCCCTCATCGCCAGCGTCGCCTACGCCCTCGAGGTCAACCGCGACCTTCCCAGCCCCGGCGGGGTGAACTACGGCGCTCACGCCGACTTCTGGGTCGACTACCTGGTCAACGACTTCGAGGCCAAGTGGCGGAAGCGCGAGGGCGAGCCCAAGGGCTTCCCGATCATGATCCGCTCCGGCACGCACACCTACTACTCGTGGATGAAGTGGCACTACTACATGGCGCTGCTCACCGGCAACGACGGCTACATGCAGGAAGCCGAGCGCATGGCCGGCAAGCTCCACGAGGACGTGAAGGAAGTGAGCACCTCCAACGGCACCGCGCTGCTGTGGCCGAAGGGCGTGCTCTCCGAAGGCAGCAGCCTGACCTACCTGCACCCCACCGTCTACGCTCGTTACGCCTTCCATGACGCCATCGAGTTCAACCTCGAGGGGTTCGGCTGGTGGGACGACGAGACGCTCGAGCAGATGGCGCGCACCATCACCACCTGGGTCATCGACCCACAGGGTGCCGAGGGCAACCGCGACTGGTTCGCCGGCGACATCGGCGGCGACGTCGACCGCGCGGGCTTCCCGACGGACGGCTGGGCGCGCATGAGCTACCTGCGCTACGAGGTCGGCGCCTACCCAGAGCTCGTGATCTACGACGACAGCGGCAAGATCGACGACATCAACCAGCGCGTGATGGACAAGTTCGGTGACTACACCGATCCGCGGTACATCGCGTTCCCCACGGCAGAGCTGATGAAGGCGATACTCAACGACTGAAGTAAGTCCCGACAGTAGGCCTTGGTGCGAAGGGCGCGGTTCATCCGCGCCCTTCCTACGCTGTGATTCCGGCAGTGGCTCGGGGACGTCAGCCCGTCTAGACTGGGATACCTCGGCGGGCACTTCACCGAAGCGGTCGAAGTGCGGGACAGCCGCCACACCGACCATGGACGAACAGTTCTTCACCGTCATCATCCCCACCTACCGGCGTCCCGCCCTCCTGGTCAGGGCGCTGCAGAGCGTGGCTGCGCAGACGTTCGCGGGGTCGCAGGTGATCGTCGTGGACGACGCCGGCGATGCCGAGACCGAGGCGATCGTCGCCGGCTTCCCGGGGTTCGAGTACCTGATCAACGACAACGCCAAGGGCGGTTCCGGAGCCCGCAACGCCGGGATCGCTAGAGCCACCGGACGCTGGGTCGCGTTCCTCGATGACGACGACCTGTGGCTGCCCAACAAGCTTGAAGCCGTCAGGGCCCTTATCGCCGAGAGCACCAGCGAGCTTGGGCTCGTCTACAGCGCTGCCGAGCACTTCGACTCCGAGGAGAAGACGCCCATCATGAACACGCGCCCCTTCGCCAGGGGCGAGGTTCTCGACCAGGTGCTGTACCGCAACGTGATCGGCGGCATGTCCGTGGCGGTGGTCAGGCGTGACCTGCTGGAACGGATAGGCGGCTTCGACGAACGCTTCCCCGCCATGCAGGACGCCGAGCTGTACGTCCGGCTGGCGCAGATCTGCGCTTTCGACTTCGTGGACCAGGTGCTCGTCAGGGTCAGGTCTGCCCGCCATACCCGCATCACGCACGACGTCACCAAGAAGCTGCAGGCGTCCAAGCTCTTCGCCGAGAAGTACGCGGGCCTCCTAGAGCAGCGGCCGCGGCTGCGTCACAGGACGGCGGCGCGCACGCTCATCTTCGCCTCGGCGGCGCGCGACGCCAGGACGATCCTGGCGAACCTGCCCTGGACCCTGGCCGGGGTGCTGGTGGACCCCGGCAACGTCCCTTACGTGGTGCGGAGCCTGGTGGCCATCGCCAAGCAGGTCCCCACCGGCCGCGCCCGGAAGGCCGGAGCGCTGCCGTGACGAAGAGCGCGGCCCGGCCCTCGCCGGCATGACGGTCGCCCCTGGCGCGAGCGACGAGCTGACATGACGACAGGCAAGTACCCTGTCGCCCTCACCGGGTACACGAGGGCGTCATCCACGACGCTGGTCAACCGGGCCCTCGCCGCCTCCGTGGCGCTGTTCATCACGTCCGCGATGCTCCTCAGCGAGACCGCGTTCTCCCGGGTCCCGCACGTGATCGTCGTGTTCCTGTTCGCCGTCCTGCTCGTGAGAAGCTCGCAGCAGCCCCTGCGCCTGCGGCTTGACGCGACGCTGGCGGCCGGCGGCCTGTTCGTCATCTACGGGCTGAGCAGCGTCCTGTGGTCGGTCAACCAGGCCGGCGCCCTGGGCAGCAGCATCAGCCTGGCGTTCGACTTCGTGGGGGCCGTGCTCGTGTGGGTCGCGCTGCAGAACGGCGTGTCGCTGAAGCTCGTCGCCTGGAGCGCCGTGGCCGCGGCGACGGTGCAGGGCATCATCGGGCTCAACCAGAGCTACGTGCTGGGGCTGGCCCGCGCAGAGGGGCTGACGGGTAACGCCAACGCCCTCGCCATCCAGCTCTCGCTGGCCGCGTTCCTCATGCTGCTGGCCGAGCCTCGCAAGTGGTGGTCGAACGTCCTGGCGGTAGCGCTGATCGTCGTCGCGACCCTGACGACCGGCACCCGCAAGCTGGTGTTCGTCTGGTTCGCTTACGTGCTGCTGCTGCTGCGCAGCCTCTTCCCGCTGTTCAGGCGCCCCTCCGTGGGCGCGGCGCTGCTCCTCCTGCTCGCCCCCGCTGCCATCTGGGTCTCGCTCACCTATGGGCCCGTCCTTGGCTTCGGCCAGGCGTTCGAGGACGTCACGTTCTTCCAGCGCGTGGGCGACACCGTCACAGAGGGCAAGGCGACAGGTGTGCGCTCGGCGATGATCGCCGACGCCCTCGAGGTCTGGTGGCGCGAGCCGGCGTTCGGCCACGGCATCAACCAGTACCGGCACGTGGGCTCGTTCACGACGTACTCCCACAACAATTACGTGGAGCTGCTCGCCAACTTCGGGGTGGTGGGCACGCTGTTCTTCTACGCGCTCTACGCCGTCATCGGGTACCGCGCGGTCGTCGGCATCATCGCGGGCAGGCAGTACGCCTGGGTCATCATGGCGACCCTCGTCGTCTTCCTCCTTATGGACGTGGCGCGAGTGTCGTACACGGACCGGTTCACCTGGATACACCTGCTCGTCCTGGGCCTCGTCGCTACCGGCGAGGTGGGCCGGCCGGAAACCGAGCCAGGGTGAGCGAGGCGCCCGTCCCGGGAGACCGCCCACGCAGGCTCGTCGTGTTCATGGCCGACGTCATGGGCGGCGGCGCCGAGCGGATGACCGTGGCGATCGCCAACGGCATGGCCGAGCGGGGCATGTCCGTCGAGCTCGTGCTCGCGGCGGCGCAGGGACCTTACCTGTCGGAGGTCGCGAAGTCGGTCCAGCTCGTCGACCTGGGGGTCGGCGCGGTGAGCAAGGCCGTGCTGCCGCTGGCACGCCACCTGAGGCGGTCCCGGCCGGACGTGCTGCTCACGACCCTCCCGCATACGAACGTCGTCGCCGTCGCCGCCGCGCGCCTCTCCGGCGCCAACGTCCCCACCGTCGTGCGCGAGGCGATCACGCCGCGGCGGGGCAGCCGCCAGGGAGCGTCGTTCATGTCGCGCCTGTCCCACCTCCTCGCGCCCCTCACCTACCGCCTCTCGGCGGGCGCGATCGCCGTCTCCGACGGCGTCAAGGACGCGATGGTTGACGTGCTGGGCGTGCCGCCGGAGAAGATCGCCGCCCTCTACAACCCCATCGTCACGCCGGAGCTGTTCGAGAAGGCAGCCGAGGATCCGGGCCACCCGTGGTTCGCCCCGGGTCAGCCGCCCGTCGTTCTCGGCGTGGGCAGCCTGAGCGCCCGCAAGGACTTCCGCACGCTCATCCAGGCTTTCGCGACGCTGGACCACCCCGACGCCCGCCTCGTGATCCTGGGCGAGGGACCCGAACGTCCCGCGCTGGAGGCACAGGTCGAGGAGCTGGGGCTGTCCGAGCGAGCAGCCCTGCCCGGCTTCGCGCCGAACCCGTTCGCCTACATGTCGCGGGCCGCCGTCTACGTCATGTCCTCCCGGCTCGAGGGCCTACCGGGGACGCTGGTACAGGCGCTGGCCTGTGGCTGTCCCGCCGTCTCCACGGACTGCCCCAGCGGCCCACGCGAGGTGCTCAGGGACGGGGAGGTAGGGCCGCTGGTGCCGGTAGGCGACGCGGCAGCCATGTCGCGGGCGATCGCGGAGACCATGGCTCGGCCGCCGGAGCGTGAGCACCTCGTCGCGGCCGTGGAACGGTACGACGCCGGCCGCGTGCTGGACGCGACCCACGAGTACCTGACGCGGATCGCCGGCGGCTGGCGCGCCTGACGAGCCGGCCGCCGGCACCTGCCTAGCAGCGCCTAGTTGGACGCGAACGACAGGCTGCCCAGGGCCGTCTCCATGAGCAGGCCGGTGGGGATGAACACGTTCCACTCGTCCTGGCCCCGGTGCAGGTGCACCGCGACGGACGTCTCCGCGACCTCTCCCGTGGCGTCCCATGCCGCCAGCATCGCGAACGGGCTCACGTTGTAGACCGACGAGCGGATGCGGTTGAAGTCGGTGCTGGCCGGCTCGATGCCGGCCCTGGCGACGCCGCCGCCGATGTCACGCGCGAACCCGTCACCCTTGCCGTCCAGGATGAACACGGAGAGGGATCTGGCCAGCTTGGTCATGACCTCGTCGTCCCACGGCGCGACGCCCTCGAAGTAGAGGTCGACCGCGCTCGCGATCACGTGCCTGAAGTAGATGGACGGCAACAGCTGGTCGAGCTGCGTGCTCAGCACCATGACGCCGCGGGTGGACACCAAGGCGGGGCCGCCGTCGGCCTGGACCTCGACGAAGTTGTCGTAGGCGCGTTCCGAGAGCCTCCTGGCCTCGGCGGCGTACTCCTCCTCACCGGTCAGCAGGTACATGTAGTGGTGGTACCGGACGAACTCGACGTTCCCGTGCAGGCCGTTGCGCTCGAGGAACGGCATCTCGGGCCATGGAGCGTCGTTGCGCTCGCGCCACTTCGGCTCGAAGTGCTCCAGCAGGTAGTCCGTCCAGAAGCTCGCGCGCTCGGCGTAGTCCACGCCGTTGGGGCTCTCCAGGTCCGAGTTCGCCGAGAACACGTACGCCAGCTGAGCCACGCCCGAGTGCGTCCTGATCTCGTCGATCTCGTTGATGTCCCGCCCACGGTGCTCGTCGCTGTGGTCCTGGTCCCACACCCAGTTCAGGTAGCCGTCGGTGGAGCCGGCCATGAGCGCGTAGCGCCCCTTCCAGGAATCCTCGAGCCGCGAGCGCATGTGCTCCGCGAGCCTGTCTACCTCGTCGAGGAACGCGAGGTCCCCGGTGAGGCGGAACGCGGTCAACAGCGCGACGAGGTGGTTGTTGATCTCGCGGGCGTAGTAGTAGAGGTCGCCGCTCGCTGCGCGCCGCGTGAAGTACTCGGCCCTGTCCGGATCGGTGATCGAGTTCCAGAGGACCTCGTACCAGCACCTCACGGCCGGCGGCAGCTCGTTGGGGTCGAAGTCGGGGTCGCCTCTCAACTCCGTGCGGGGCGACCAGTTGCCGGACGGCTCCTGCGCTCCTTCGAGCTCGCACGAGCCCTCGCTCACGTGAACCGCGACCGAGTCGTGAGGGTACGGGGTCTCGCGCAGAGGGTCAGGCAGAGCCGGCGTGGCCGCCTTCGCGACTCCCGGCGGGTCGCACGCCGATGCCAGGAGGGCCAGCAGCATGCAGATGGGCGCTAGAGACTTCAGCCATGTCCTGGACATGTTCGGAGTATAGACACAGCTCTGCTGAGTCCCCGTTAACGCTGTCCCCAAGGGCATCAGCGGAGTGAGCCATTCGGGTCACATCCTCATAGGTCCACATTAGAGTGGCAGTTCGAAAGGGGCTGGAGTGGACACAGCTACCGCTACCAAGCGCTCGCCAACCGAGGACCAAGTGGCACCCGTCAAGGAGAAGATCGCGGTCATCGGCCTGGGCTACGTCGGACTGCCGGTGGCGGTCGCGTTCGGCAAGCGCTTCGCAGGCACTGTCGGCTTCGACGTCGACGAGAACAAGGTCGCCAGGCTCTCGGACGGCATAGACCTCACCGGCGAGTCCTCCGCTGAGGACATGGCGTCGTCCGACATCAGGTTCACGGCCAACGAGGCTGACCTGAAGGGGGCCACCTTCTTCGTGGTGGCGGTCCCTACCCCCATCACGGCCGACCGCCGGCCGGACCTCAGGTACCTGCGCATCGCTTCCGAGATCGTCGGGCGGGCGCTCTCGCCTGGCGCCGTCGTCGTCTACGAGTCCACCGTCTACCCCGGCGTGACCGAGGACGTGTGCGGCCCCCTGCTGGAGCGCGTGTCCGGCTTGGAGCGCGGGCGCGACTTCACGCTCGGCTACTCGCCGGAGCGCATCAACCCCGGCGACAAGGAGCACACCCTCAGCAGGGTGACGAAGGTCGTCGCGGGCGAGGACGACGCGACCTTGGACCGCGTGGCCCGGGCGTACGAGCAGATCGTCGAGGCCGGCGTCTTCAGGGCGAAGAGCATCAAGGTCGCGGAGGCGGCCAAGGTCATCGAGAACACCCAGCGCGACCTGAACATTGCCCTCATGAACGAGCTGGCGCTGATCTTCGACCGCCTTGACATCAACACGCTCGACGTCCTCGAGGCGGCCGGCACGAAGTGGAACTTCCTGCCGTTCCGGCCGGGCCTGGTGGGCGGCCACTGCATCGGCGTGGACCCCTACTACCTGACCGCCAAGGCCGAGGAGACCGGGTACCACCCCCACGTCATCCTGGCCGGCAGGCGCATCAACGACGGCATGGGTGCGTTCGTGGCCAACAAGCTGGTGCGCATGCTGGCCGGCGACGACAAGCCGCTCGCGCAGAACCGCGTGGGCGTGCTCGGCATCACCTTCAAGGAGAACGTCCCCGACCTGCGCAACAGTCGCGTGCCCGACATCGTGGCCGAGCTGCGCTCCTACGGCATCGACGTCGTCGCGCACGACCCGATTGCCGACGCCGAGGAGGCGAGGCGCGAGTACGGCATCGACCTCAGGCCCATGAGCGAGCTGGTGGACGCGGACGCGGTCGTGCTGGCGGTCCCGCATCGCCAGATGCTGGCCGACCTCAAGGAGCGCGGGCACCTGGTGCGGCCCGGCGGCGTCTTGATAGACGTGAAGTCCGCCCTGCGCGGCGACGAGCCGTCGGGCCTACGCTACTGGAGCCTATGAGCGCGGATCGAAACGGGAAGGCAGAGTCCGGCGTCGCGCCGGTCCTCGTCACGGGCGCTGCCGGGTTCATCGGGTACCACCTCTGCGAGCGCCTGTTGCAGCGGGGCGACGACGTCCTCGGAGTCGACAACCTGAACGACTACTACGACGTGAGCCTCAAGCAGGCGAGGCTGGCCCGGTTGAAGGCGCAGCCGCGCTTCGAGTTCCAACGGCTCGACATCTCCGACCAGGCCGGCACGGCCAAGCTGTTCGCCGAGCGTGCGCCGCGCGTCGTCGTGAACCTGGCCGCTCAGGCCGGAGTGCGCTACTCGCTCACCAACCCGCACGCCTACGTGAACAGCAACCTCGTCGGCTTCGCCAACATCCTCGAGGGCTGCCGGCACACGCACGTGGAGCACCTCGTGTACGCATCGTCGTCCTCGGTGTACGGCGCGAACACGAACATCCCCTTCTCGGTGCGGGACAACGTGGATCACCCCTTGAGCCTCTACGCGGCCAGCAAGAAGGCCAACGAGCTCATGGCCCACACCTACTCGCACCTCTACGGGCTGCCGACGACGGGCCTGCGCTTCTTCACGGTCTACGGGCCGTGGGGTCGTCCCGACATGGCCATGTTCATCTTCACCAAGGCCATCCTCGAGGGCCGGCCCATCGAGGTCTTCAACTACGGCGAGATGAGCCGCGACTTCACCTACATAGACGACATCGTGGAAGGCGTGATCAGGGTCATGGACGGCCCGGCGCGGCCCAACCCCGACTGGTCAGGCGACGACCCCGACCCGAGCACGAGCGCAGCCCCGTACCGCGTCTACAACATAGGCAACTCGGCCCCTGTCGACCTCATGGAGATGATCCGCCTCATAGAGGCCGAGCTGGGACGCGAGGCCCAACGCGAGATGCTGCCCATGCAACCGGGCGACGTGCCGGCCACGTACGCCGACGTGTCCGACCTGGAGAAGGACTTCGGCTACCGGCCGGCGACGCCCCTGCACGTGGGCGTCAAGCGGTTCGTGAGTTGGTACGAGGAGTACTACGGCGTCGCGCCAGTAAGCGGGAGCTGATGGTCAGGAGCCTGGACGGCAGGCTCGCCGTCGGCACGGCCGAGCGCGCCAAGGCGGCGGCGCGCACGCGCGTGTTGCTGGCGGGCGAGCTGGCCGTCGCGGGTCAGGGCCGCCCCAGCCTGCTCGAGAGGCTGGCCGGGCGCCTGAGGCGCGCCGGTGACATCGTCATCACGACATCTTCGCGGCCGGGCCGCCTGTGGCGCGCCGCCGACATGCTGGTGACGGCCTGGAGCGCCCGCACCAGGGTCGAGGTGGCCGTCGTCGAGGTGGACGGTGCCCCCGGGCTGAGGCGGGCCGAGGTGCTCACGCGGATGCTCACGCGGGCCGGCGTGCCCGTCGTGCACCTGCTCCGCGGCGCCACCCTGGCGGGCGTCGCCGCTCACGACCCCGGTCGCCTCGGCCGGCTGCTGGCCGCCGGGTCGGCGAGCGTCGCGCTGACAGGGCACCTGCACGAGGCCCTCGCGGAACTGGGCGGGGTGAGCTCGGTCATCGTCGACCCGGTCGAGGTGGGCGCCTACCCCAAGCGGGCACGCCGCACGGCGGTTCCCAGCCTGCTGTGGGTGGATGACTCCGGCTCGGTGACGGGCTCCGAGATGGCCGTCGAGGTGCTGCACGCGCTCGTCTCGGGCGGCGCCTCGCTCGCGACGGAACCGGCGCAACTGACCTTGGTTGGCCCCATGGGCAACGAGGCCGTGGCCCGGGCCGTGGAGGCCGCGCGCCGCCACGGGCTCGAGGACAGGGTCCTGGTCGCGGGCCCCCTGCGGGGCGGCACTGCTCAGGACCTCTTCGCCCACCACGACGTCTACGTGAACGCCGGCGACGTCGACAGGGCGCCGATCGGGGTCGCCGAGGCCATGTCCGCCGGCATGTGCGTGGTAAGCGTGGACCAGGGCGGCGCCGGGTACCTCATCGCGCACGGCGTCGACGGGCTGCTGGCTCGTCCCGGGGACCGGGACGACATGGCGGCCACCCTGCTGCGCCTGCTCCGGGAGCCGGGGTTGGCGGAGCGCCTGTCGACAGCCGCCATGCATAGGGCCGAGACCTTCGACTGGTCACATGCGCTGCCCAGGTGGAAGGACGTGCTGGCTCACGCCAGCACGGTCGGAGGCTGAAGGTGAACCTCAAGACGCTGTTGATGCCGGCCTACCGGCGCGTGCCGCCGGGCATCAGGAACCTGGCCAGCTCCGTGTGGGGCAGGCATCTCTACTCGTGGCGCTACGGCCCCGAGACGGATAGGCTGGTGGCAGAAGCCACCGCACGGGAGACCTGGGACGCGGCCACGTGGCAGGCGTACGTCCAGGAACGCCTGGCCGAGCAGCTCTCCACCGCTGCGCGCTCAGTGCCCTACTACCGGGACTGGTGGTCGGGTCAGGCGGGCGACGCCGGCGCGGCAGAGCTCGCGAGCTGGCCCTTCCTCCCCAAGCAGACGGTGCGCGAGCGCGCCGCTGACTTCAGGCGCGACGACCTCGACGTCAAGAAGCTCTACAAGCTCACGACCTCTGGCACCACGGGGACACCTCTCACGATCTGGCGCAGCCGGGCCACGATGCGCGCCTGGTACGCGTTGTCGGACGCGCGGTGGCGCCGCTGGTACGGGGTCAGCCGGCACGACAACTGGGCGCTCATGGCCGGCCAGGAGGTCGTGCCCACCACGCAGGACCGCCCTCCCTTCTGGGTGTGGAACACTGCGGCCAAGCAGCTCTACATGTCGACGGTCCACCTCAAGCGCGAGAACGCCGTCCACTACTTGGAGGCGCTGCGTGCACACGAGGTCAGGTTCATCGACGGCTACCCGTCGATGGTGGCCACGCTGGCCAGGTTCGCGGTCGAGGAGGGCCTCGACGCACCGCGTCTCCAGGTCGTGGTCACCCATGCCGAGACCCTCACCCAGCAGCAGCGCGACCTGATCTCGCAGGCCTTCGGCTGCCCCGTGCGCAACACGTACGGGATGGGCGAGACCGTGGTGGCCGCCAGCGAGTGCGAGCACGGCGCGATGCACATCTGGCCGGAGGTGGGCTACGTCGAGGTCTATCAGGACCTGGCGGATGCGCCGGCCGCGCCTGGCACCACGGGGCGCCTCGTCGCCACGGGTCTCCTCAACAAGGAGATGCCTCTCATCCGCTACGAGGTGGGCGACAGGGGGGCCGTCGACTGGACCTTCGAGAGGTGCGCCTGCGGCCGGACCCTGCCGCGTCTCACGGCGCTCGAGGGCAGGACGGTAGACAACCTCGTGACCGCGGACGGCAGACGCGTCTTCGCGACTCCTGGCGCCTTCTTCGCCGGCATGCCGATCGTGCAGGCCCAGGTGATCCAGGAAGCCGTAGGCCGCGTGCGCATCAGGTTGATCCCGGCCCCTGGGTTCGAAGCGTCCCACGCGGAGACGATCCAGCAGCGCGTGCGCCGGCGCCTCGGCGACATATCGGTCGAGGTCGAGCGGGTCTCGGACCTACCGCGCGGGCCCAACGGCAAGCTCAAGGGCGTCGTCAACCTGGTCGGCACGGAGCCGACAGGGGCGCCGCAGCAGCCCGCGAGCGGCTAGTGGCAAGGTCACAGGTTAGCGGAGGAATGGGGCCTATCATGCGGGCCGCTCATGATCAGTAGGCGCAAGGACCCACACTTACAGCCGGTCGCCGGGACCGAGCACGAGTCCCGTGGGTCGCTGGAGGCTGTCGGCAAGCTCTACGCGCTCATGTCCACGGCCGAGAGGCGCCGCTTCTTCCTGCTGCTGCCGCCCGTCACGATCATGGCGCTCCTGCAGGTCGTCGGCATCGCGTCCGTGCTGCCGTTCCTCGCCCTGGTGACCAACCCAGGCGTCATCGAGACGAACAGCTACCTGAGGTGGGCGTACGACTTCCTGGGCTTCTCAAGCGTGGACTCGTTCCTGATCTTCGCCGGCCTCGCGGTACTCGTGCTCCTCGTCGCCAGCAACGCGTTCACCGCCTTCACCGAGTACCTGCTGCTGCGCTACTCGTGGCACCTCAACCACTCGCTGTCGGTGCGGCTGCTCAAGGAGTACCTGGCGAAGCCGTACGTGTTCTTCCTGGACCGGAACACCGCCGGCCTGGCGACGAACATCCTCTCGGAGGTCAAACAGGCGGTGCGCGGGTTCGTGCTCGCCTCCCTGCAGCTCATCACCAGGGGCATCGTCACCCTGTTCATCCTCGGCCTGCTCGTGGCCCTCTACCCGCTCCTCGCGCTGCTCACGTTCGGGTTCCTGGGCGCCGCCTACGGCGTCACGTTCCTGCTCGTCAGGCGCGGCATGGCCGAGGCCGGCAGGCTGCGCTCCCAGAGCGACAGGGCCAGGTTCCAGGCCGCCTCCGAGGCCCTCTCCGGCATCAAGGACATCAAGATCCTGGGCCGCGAGGAGCCGTTCCTGCGCCGCTTCGAGCGCCACTCGCGCACCTACGAGAAGCAGATGGCCAGGCAGCAGATCATCGCCCTGCTGCCCCGGTACGCGTTCGAGACGATCGCCTTCGGCGGCATGCTCCTCATCGTGCTCGTACTGCTCATGCAGGGCTCCGGCGTCGCCCAGATCGTGCCCACATTGGGCGTCTTCGCCTTCGCCACCCTGCGGCTGCTGCCGGCGCTGCAGAACCTCTTCGCGTCGCTGACGGCGATGCGGTTCACCACGTCGTCCATCGACGTGCTGCACCGCGACCTGCAGGCCGCGGGGCGCCACGACATGCCCACCGCGGCGGGCGAACCGCTGCCGTTCGAGCGCAGCCTGGAGCTCAAGGGCGTCCGCTTCTCTTACCCGGGCACCGACAAGCCGGTGCTGGACGGCTTCGACCTCAGGATCGATGCCAACACGAGCGTCGGCCTTGTCGGCGCCACCGGCTCCGGCAAGACCACGACCGTCGACATCCTGCTCGGCCTCCTCATCCCGGAGCAGGGCCAGCTGGTCGTGGACGGCGTGCCGGTCACGGACGACAACCGGCGCGCCTGGCAGATGAACCTCGGCTACGTGCCGCAGCAGATCTACCTGTCGGACGACACGATCGCCGCCAACATCGCGTTCGGCGTGCGCCAGGACAAGGTCGACATGGCCGCCGTCGAGCGCGCGGCCCGCATGGCGAACATCCACGACTTCATCGTCAGTGACCTGGCCGCCGGATACGACACCGTCGTCGGGGAGCGCGGGGTGCGGCTGTCGGGCGGTCAGCGCCAGCGCCTCGGCATCGCCCGCGCCCTGTACCACGACCCGTCGGTGTTGGTCTTCGACGAGGCCACCAGCGCGCTTGACGGCGTCACCGAGGAGAGCATCTTCCGCGCCGTCGCGGAGCTCGGCAGGAGCAAGACGATCGTCACGATCGCTCACCGCCTGACGACAGTGCGCGACTGCGACCGGATCTACCTCCTCGACCACGGCGAGGTCGTCGCCGCCGGCACCTTCGAGGAGCTCATGGCCACCAGCGAGCGCTTCAGGGCCATGGCCAACGCGGCGGGCCCGGAGCAGGAGCCGCGAGAGGCCGCGGCCGTTTCATGAACGCGCCCACACGCAACCATCACATAGTCTTGGGTAATCCTCGTACCACAATGATCGGACCCGTGAGAGAGGCTTTCCGTCCTCTGCCTCCCGCCGTCGCCCACCCGAAGCCTTGCCTGAACGGGGCGCCTAAGACCACATGACCACTGATACCCAGACACAGCCGGCCCGCGCGAGATTGAGCAGGGTGCAGGTCATGAAGTTGGTCCTCGACATGTTCGCGTTCGCGCTGGGCACGGTGACGGCCTTCCTGCTGCGTCTCGACGGCCTACCCGCCGCCGGCACGCTCCTGCTCGCCGTCGTCGTGTCGTTCGCCCTCAAGGCCTTCGCGTACCGGCTGCTGAACCTGCACAAGCAGTCGTGGAGCAACGTCGCGTTCCGCGACCTGGGCGGCCTCGCCGTGCTGGGCGCCTTCGTGGCGGTGGTAGGCACGCTGGCCCTGCTCATAGGCGGGCCCGCGGCCGGCATCCCACGCTCGATCGCCGTCCTCGACGGCACGCTCACGTTCCTGCTGCTGGCGGCCATCCGCTCCGCCGCCCGCTACCGTCATGAGCACTACCAGGCCACCGTCATAGGCCCGGACTTCCGCAAGCGCGTCCTCGTGGTGGGAGCCGGCGAGGCCGGCGCCCTCGTCGTCCGCGAGCTGCTGCGCCACCCCGAGACCGGCATGAAGCCGGTCGCGTTCCTGGACGACGACCCCACCAAGGTGGGTCAGCGGGTAGCCAGCGTGCCGGTGCTGGGCCGCGTCTCCGACGCCGAGAAGGTGATCCCGGAGCGCCAGATCGACGAGGTCCTCATCGCCATCCCGTCCAAGGGCGGCAACGAGGTCCGCAACGTCATCGAGCAGGTCCGTAGGGCCCGCCCCAACCTGACCTACAAGATCATCCCCGGCATGTACGAGGTGCTGGCCGGACGCGTGGACCTGCGGCGCATCCGCGAGGTCGACATCGACGACCTGCTCGGACGGCCCTCCGTCAAGCTCGACACCGACAGCATCCACGGCTACCTGCGCGGCAAGCGCGTGATGATCACGGGCGCAGGCGGCTCCATCGGCTCCGAGCTGGTGAGGCAGATCTGCCGGTTCGACCCCGCTGACCTGATCCTGTTCGGCCACGGCGAGAACAGCATCTACGCGCTGGAGCGCGAGCTTGATCGCGACTGGCCGGAGATCAGGTACCACGGCGTCATCGGCGCGATACAGAACGGCGCCAGGCTCGACTACGTGTTCAACCGCTACCGCCCCGACGTCGTCTTCCACGCCGCTGCTCACAAGCATGTGCCCCTCATGGAGGAGAACCCGGAAGAGGCCATCTTCAACAACGTCATCGGCAGCCGCAACCTCATCCAGCTCGCCCTCAAGTACGGCGTCTCGCACTTCGTGAACATCTCGACCGACAAGGCGGTGAACCCCACCTCGGTGATGGGCGCCACCAAGCGGTTCGTCGAGTACCTGGTGCAGGACGCGGCGAGGCGCGCCGGCCCGGGCCAGAAGTTCGTCTCGGTGCGGTTCGGCAACGTGCTGGGCAGTCGCGGCAGCGTGATCCCGATCTTCAAGAGCCAGATCGCGGCCGGTGGGCCCGTCACCGTGACGCACCCGGACATGGTCAGGTACTTCATGACCATCCCGGAGGCGGCCCAGCTCGTGCTGCAGGCCTCCGGTCACGGCCGGAACGGCGAGGTTTACATCCTCGACATGGGTGAGCCGGTGCGCATCGTCGACCTGGCGCGTGACCTCATCCGCCTCTCGGGCCTGCGCCCGGACGTCGACATCCCCATCCGCTTCTCCGGCATGCGGCCGGGCGAGCGGCTGGTCGAGGAGCTCATGACCGAGAAAGAAGAGCGGTCTCAGACCCGCCACGAGAAGATCTTCGTGGCCCGGGCCGAGCCCATGGAGCCCGAGACCCTGTACTCAGCCGTGGAGCAGCTGCAGGACGCCGCACAGCGCAGCGACCACCAGCGCATCCGCGCCCTGCTCGAGATGTTCCTCGAGGGCTGCCACTTCCAAGTGTCCGTGGACGCCCTCGAGCCCTCGCGCCTCGCCGCCTCGGCTACCGCCGTCTGAGACAGGGCCGCGCGTGCCAGTCACCCGCGGCCAGGGCCGCTACCGCTTCAGAGCTTCGCGGTAGCGCTCCACCAGCAGGTCGTTGAGACGCTCCGAGTCGAACTCGGCCTCCACCTTCGCGCGACCGGCTCTCCCCAGCGCCGGCCAGGCCTCGGGCCCCTCGATGAGCTCCACCAGGCGGCTCGTCAGCGCGGCCACATCGCCCTCCTCGACGAGGTAACCGGAGACGCCGTCGTCCACCAGCTCCGGGATGCCGCCGTGCCAGGTGCTGAGCACCGGCATGCCGGAGGCCATCGCCTCCTTGACGACGTTCGGCACGCCCTCGGCGTCCCCGCTCGCGGCGGTGACGCTGGGGGCGATCAGCAGGTGCGAGGACGCCATCATCTCGGCGACGGCACGCGAGTCGAGGTCCCCGCCCGCGAAGCGCACCGAACGCTCCACACCCAGCTCGGCGGCGACCGCTCTCAGGCGACCCTCCAGAGGGCCGCTGCCGACGAGGGTGAGGCGGGCTCGAGGTGACCCGCCCGAGCCGGCGCCCAGTCGCTCCAGCGCCCCTGCGAAGGCACGCAGGGCGTCGGCCACCCCCTTCTTCTCGACGAAGCGACCCACGAACAGGACCTCGGTGGGCTCGTCCGCTGACCGTCCGCGCGGCGCGAACCCGAAGCGCTTCAGGTCTATGCCGGAGCGGTGCACGAACGTCTTCTCCGGCGGCGCTCCGGCCGCCAGCAGGCGCTCCTCCAGGTCGGCGCTCACCGGCAGGAACAGGGAGCCGCGGGCGAACACGCGGGCGAACGCCTCCGGGTTCCGAGGCAGGTGCGAGGTCGTGTCCGCGCCCCGGAACGACGCCACCAGCCGGCCACGCACCCCACCCAGGGCGAGGAGACGCTCCACGGGCGGGGCCAGATGACCGAACTGGGCGTGCACGATGTCGTAATCGCGCTGCCTGGCGAACGACAGCGCGGTATAGGCGGGCACGAGCGACCAGACCTCCGGGCCCCGCAAGGGGTTGAGCGCGTCCATGACCCCCAGGTTCCAGGACCGGGGCGAGACCAGATGCCTCAGCGCAGTGGTCAGCCGCCTGAGGCGGTCCCTGGGCACGGGGAGGTGCATGTCGCGCTCGCGCAGGCCGTAGGTACTCACCTCGGCGTGCGCGCGCTCGTAGGAGCCCACCGCCAGGGGGTAGAGGTGCACGTCGTGCCCCCTGTCGAGGAGGCCGGTGATCTGGTTGAGGATGAACGTGTTGTGGATCTCGGGGAACACCGGGATCACGAACGCGATCCGGAGCGGCTCCACTAGCGTGCCAGCGCGTCGCG
>DASVCK010000141.1:0-3481 GCA_036381675.1 Trueperaceae bacterium
GCTCGGCCATGTGGACCACGGCGTCGTAACCCCGCAGGTCGTCGGCGCTCAGGCGCCGCAGGTCCTTGGCGACGGTGCGCGGCGACACGGCTTGGCCGTGGTAGAGCCAGCCCTCCTTGTAGTAGCCGGTGTCGACGCCCACGACCTCGTGGCCGCGCTCGATCAGGTACGGTGCCACCAGGGTGCCCAGGTAGCCGTCAGTGCCGGTGACCAGTACTCGCATCAACTCCACCTCATCCAGGTCTGTAGCGCGCCGCTGGCGTCGCACGATGGCGCGGCCAGGACAGCGTCGATCTCGTCCAAGTACTCGAAGAGCGTGCGCACGTAGCCTCGCCAAGCGTCCTCGGCTTCTGCCCGGGCGCGCTCCGCCGCGCGCTCCAGCCGCTCGCGCTCACCGGGGCTCTGGGCCCCGGCCACGTCGGCAGCCGCGGCGTCCGCGGCGTTCGCGAACAGCGTCAGCTCCTCGTAGGCCAGTTCCAGCAGCGCCCGCGCCGTGCTCTCCCGCGCGGACTGCGCCGGTCCGAACGCCGCCAGCTCGCGCCTCGCGGCGTCGAGCTCCTCACCCACAAGGTTCGTGCGCGATCGTGAGTCGGCGCTGAAAGCCAGCGTCGCCGACACGCCGAGGACCAGGTTCGGGCCCGCAGGCGCGACCGTCGACCAGCTCACCTCGGCTCCCAACGAGGGCACGCCTCTGTCCAACCCCAACGCCGCCGAGACCTCGGCGCCACCGTTCTCGTACGCGCCCGTCAGCTCGATCTCCTGCACGGCATCGAAGGGCAGGTTCCTAGAGGCGAGCTCGGCCCGCGCCAGGGCCACGCGCAGCGCCGCGGCCCCGGCATGCTCCTGGGGCCTGAGAACCTCGGCAGCGAGCGGGCCGGTGAGCAGGACCGCTGGGCAGTCGCCGGCGCCCGAGGGTCGCAGCTGGTCGACGCGCGCGAGCCGGCCGTCATGAGCGATGCGCTCGCGCCTGAGCTCGAGGTCGGCAAGGCCGGCGTCCAGCTCGAGGTGCCTCAAGTCCTCGGGCTCGGCGCCCCCCGAACGTGCGGCCGCGAGGGCGGCCGCTGCCTCCTCGGCCTCTGCCTCGGCCTCGGCCAGATCGCGTCCACCGATGCGGACGTCCGACAGCGCCAACAGCGCAGCCCGCTGATCGTCGCGGAGCTGTGCGCGCAGGCGAGCCTGAGACGTGATCAAGGCGGCCTCCGCGCGCAGCACCTGGTCGAGGTCACGCGAGACAAGCGCGCCCAGCGTCACGTCCAGGTCGGTGTCCCACTTGGAGGCGCCCGACAGCAGGTCGAGCTCCAGCTGCGTCTCCGGCTCCACCTCGAACGTCAGCTCGAGACCCCGCCGGGCCCTTCGCAACCCGGCCTCCGCGCGAGCCACCTGCGCTCGTCTGGACCGGGCTGCCTCGCTGTCGACGCTCAGAGCCAACGCCAGATCGGAGCGGAAGGGGTCGGCCGGGTCTGGCAGCGGCCCGAACGTCGCACCGGACGGCCGGCCGACAGCGAAGGCGAGGGGCAGCGTCGCGAGCAGGGCCACTCCCGCCCTTACCCCTCGCGCTCCGAGCGCGCTGCCGCGCCGAGGCTGCTTCCCAGGAGCTGTGACGGCGTGAGTGCTGGTGCCTGGCAGCATCCGAGCCAGCCTAGCGCTGCCCCCGCTGCCAGCAGAGGAGTACCGTCACAACCGCGGTGTGAGGCCGACAGTCGGGTCTCAGATACCGTCTGCTACAGTCCTTCAGGCCGCCCCAGGCGGCATGAGAGAGGTTCGATGACCAACGACGTATCCGTTGCCGTGGGTGAGGCGATGCGCCTGATGCGCCGAGGCTTGGCGCTGGGCCTCGTGCTCGCCGTCGTCTTCGGCTACGCCGCGTACCTGTGGTCCGCCCGGCAGGCGCCGGAGTACGAGTCCGAGGCGACGGTGCTGGCCGCCTCGTCGACCGCTGACTTCAGGTCGTTCGGCGTCTCGCCGGTAGTGGCGCCGCCCATCGACGTCAGCGCCTACCAGGTCGCGAGTCGTAGCGACTCCGTCGCGGCCGCCGCGCTGGCTGCCATGGGCGAGAGCGACCAACCGCCCAGCAGCATCCGCTCCGACTACCGCGTCGAGGCACAGGACGACGGCATGTCGGCCCTCCTGACGATCATCGGCAGGGCCGGCAGCCCCGAACGCGCGGCGAACGTGGCCAACGCCGTCGCCGAAGCTCTCGTCGCCTGGGACGTCGACCGGGCGACCAGGAGCGTGGTGCAGGTGGTGGCGGCGCTCGAGCAGCAGATCGGCTCGCTCACCGAGCAGATCCGCTCGCTCCAGGCGCTGGGGGACTCCTCCCGGCAAGGCGAGATCGACGGCCTCATAGCCCTGCGTGCCCAGCAACAGCAGTCGCTCAACGTGGCCCGCGCCATGAGCGCCTCGGCGATCGGCCGCCTCCAGGTGATACAGGAGGCCGTCGTAGACCCGGATCCGGTGGCCCCGCGGCCGCTGGTCGACGCGCTCCTCGCGGCCCTGGCGGGCATCGTGGTGGCGTACGGGATCGTGATCCTGCGCTCGGCCCTGAACACGCGCATAGACGAGGTGGCGGAGGTCGAGTCCCTGTCCGGGGCCCCCGTGCTGGCCGAGTTCCAGCGCCTGGCGAAGCCCACGCGCCGCTTCCCCCGCGAGGCTGCCAGCTACCTGCGCACCGGGGTGCTCTTCGCGACGGCTGACGCCTCGCCTCGCGTGATCATGGTCACCAGCGGACGCTCGGGTGAGGGAAAGTCCGCCGTCGCGCTCAACATGGCCGAGAGCTTCGCCCGGAACGACTACCGCACGCTGTTGGTAGACGCCGACCTGCGGCAGCCTGTCCTCTTCCAGGAGTACGGGCTCAGGCGCGGTCAGGCCTCCGAGCTGCTCGATTTCCTGCGCGACCCCGACGGGCCGCACATGGTGGCGCGCGTACCGCTGGGCGGGCGTCAACGCCTGGACATCGTGCCGTCTTTCCAGGTGTCCACGCAGGCCGCCGAGATCCTGGGACGCGGCTTCGCCGCGTGCGTCAGCCGCTGGGGGCAGGACTACGACGTCATCGTCATCGACTCCCCGCCTGTGTTGGCCGTCGCGGACGCGCTCACGATCGCGCCATCGTGCACCGGTACGGTGCTGGCGGTCAGCATGCGCAAGGCTGACAGGCGACCGCTAAGGGCGACGCTCGACCTCCTCGAGCGCATGGGAGTGAGGCTCCTCGGCATCGCCGCGACCATGGTCCCCGAACCGCAGATGCGCGGCTCGGGCGGCTACGGGTACGGCTACGGGGCGCCGCCACAGCAGGAACAGGCTCAGCCCTCCCGACCGGAGGCACGCGTGAGCGTCCGGTCGACGAGCACACGCCGCGGCTAGGCCGCGCTAGAGAAAGGCGACTGCGATGAACGTCATCATAATCGGGACCGGTTACGTCGGGCTGACGACCGGGACCGCACTGGCTTACCTGGGTCACTCGGTCACGTGCGTAGACAAGCAA
>DASVCK010000142.1:0-9625 GCA_036381675.1 Trueperaceae bacterium
GGCGCGCTCGCGAACGGGCGACGCGAGGTCCGCGACCTTAGCCGCGCACCTCGGGCTGCTGGTCCGGCGCGCGCTCCGCGGGACGCTGAGCGGCGGGAGCCGCCTCCGTCGGGCGCTTCTCGGCCAGCTTGGCGAGGGTGCGCTCGTCGGCGACGCGGGTCTTGCGGATCGCGTCGAGGCCGGTACCGGCGGGAACGAGGCGGCCGAGGATGACGTTCTCCTTCAGCCCGACCAGGTCGTCCACCTTGCCGGCCAGCGCGGCCTCGGTGAGCACGTGGGTCGTGTGCTGGAACGAGGCGGCGGACAGCCAGCTCTTGGTGGAGAGCGAGGCCTTCGTGATGCCGAGGAGCAGCGGCTTCCAGGTGGCGGGCGTCTTGCCCTCCTCCATCAGGCGCTGGTTGACCACTTCGACGTCGAAGCGCTCGACGGTCTGGCCGTCGAGGTAGTCGCTGTCGCCGCCATCCAAGACCTCGACGTACTTGAGCATCTGCTTGACGACGACCTCGATGTGCTTGTCGTGCACGCTCACGCCCTGGCCGCGGTAGACCTTCTGGATCTCGTCGACCAGGTAGGCGCGCACGGCGTCAGGACCGCGCGACTCGAGCAGGTCGTGTGGGTTGATGCTGCCGCGGGTGAGCGGGTCGCCGGCCTCCACGCGCTCGCCGTCCTTGACGATCACGCGCATGGTGCGGTCGATCTTGTAGGTCTTGCTGAACTCGCCGTCGTCGGAGGTGACGGTGATGCGGACGCGGTCGTCGTCCTCCTCGATGGTGACGGCGCCGTCGAGCTCGGAGATCACGGCCCTTACCTTGGGCTTGCGCGCCTCGACCAGCTCGATGACGCGCGGCAGACCCTGGGTGATGTCGGCCCCGGTCGCGATGCCGCCCGTGTGGAACGTGCGCATCGTGAGCTGGGTGCCCGGCTCGCCGATGGACTCGGCGGCGATGGTGCCCACCGCCTCGCCCAGGCTGACGTCGCGCATGAGCGACATGTCGAGCCCGTAGCAGGCGATGCACACGCCGGCGCGCGTCTGGCAGGTGAGCGGGCTGCGCACCTGGACGGACTTCACCTCGGGGTTGTCGGCCATGCGCGCGGCGATGGCCCTGACGTCCTCCATGTAGAGGACCTCGCCGGCCTCCTTGCTGAAGTCGCCGATCTCCAGGTCGAGCGCGAGGCGCCGGCCGTAGAGGCTCATCTCGAGGTGACCGCGCGGGCGCGCCCGACCTTCCGCCGTGTACAGCTCGACGTCGAGGAACTCGGCGCTGCCGCAATCCTCCTCGCGCACGACGATCTCGTGCGCCACGTCGACGAGCTTACGGGTGAGGTACCCGGAGTCGGCGGTCCTGAGGGCCGTGTCTGCGCCGCCCTTGCGGGCGCCGTGCGTCGAGATGAAGTACTCCAGGACGTCAAGGCCCTCGCGGAAGTTCGCGCGGATGGGCAGCTCGATGGTCTCACCCGACGGGTTGGCCATGAGGCCACGCATGCCCGCCAGCTGGCGGATCTGCTGCGGGTTACCACGGGCACCGGACTGGGCCATGACGTAGAGCGGGTTGAACGGCATGTTCTTCGAGAAGTTCTCGAACACGGCGTCCTTGACCTGCTCGGTCGTGTCGTTCCAGAGCCTGATGACCTGCGTCTTGCGCTCGCGCTCGGTCATGAAGCCGCGCTCGGCGGCCTCGGTGATCCGGTTGAGCTTCGCCTGGGCGTCCGCCAGGATCTCCTTCTTCTTCTCGGGGATCGCGACGTCATCGATGCCGATCGTTATCCCCGAGTTCGTGGAGAGCTCGAAGCCGTACGACTTGAGGCCGTCGAGCAGGGCGGCGGTGCGCTCGATGCCGAGCCGCTTGAAGCTCTCGACGACCAGGTCGCGCAGCGCTCCCCTCTCGTAGACGGTGTCGTAGCGGATCATCTCCGGGGGCACGTCGCCGCCGGCCGCCAGCGTCTCGCTGACGATCCGGCCGAACAGCGCCCGGCCCGGGCTGGTCTCGATCATCTGGTCGTCGATGCGGACCGTGACGACGTCCTGCATGTCGAGCAGGCCTTCCTGCACGGCCAACAGCGCCTCGTCGACGGAGCCGAAGCGGAACATCAGGCGCCCGACGCTGGTCTGCTTGCCCTCGACCTCGATGACCGAGTTGAGGTCGAGCTCGCCCTTCTCGTAGGCCGCCAGGGCCGCCTCACCGCTGTCGTAGCTGGTGCCGGCGCCCTTCTTACCCGTGTGGAGCTGGGTGAGTACGTACAAGCCGAGGACGATATCCCTGGTCGCGTTGACGTTGGGGCCGCCGTGTGCCGGCGAGAGCAGGTTGTGGCTGGCCAGCATCTGGAGCCTGGCCTCCGCCTGCGCGTAGACCGAGAGCGGCACGTGGATCGCCATCTGGTCGCCGTCGAAGTCGGCGTTGAACGCCTCGCAGACCAGCGGGTGAAGCTGGATGGCCTGGCCTTCGACGAGCACGGGCTCGAACGCCTGGATGCCGAGGCGGTGGAGCGTGGGCGCGCGGTTGAGGAGGACCACCTTGTCGGCGATGACCTCTTCCAGCGCGTCCCAGACCTCATCTTGAACGTCGCGGTAGCGCTCGAGCTTCTTGCGGGCGCTCTTGATGTTGTTGGCCAGGCCGCGCTCCTCGAGCTTCTTGAAGAGGAACGGCTTGAACAGCTCCAGGGCCATGCGCTTGGGCACGCCGCACTGGTGCAGCTGGAGCTGCGGTCCCACGACGATGACCGAGCGGCCGGAGTAGTCGACACGCTTGCCCAGCAGGTTCTGACGGAACCTGCCCTGCTTGCCGCCGAGGAGGTCGGTGAGCGAGCGGTACGGGCGGTCGGAGCCGGGGTGGTTGACCGGGGCGCCGCGGCGGCCGTTGTCGATGAGCGCGTCGACGGCCTCCTGGAGCATGCGCTTCTCGTTGCGCACGATCATCTCGGGCGCGCCCTGCTGCATGAGCTTCTTGAGGCGGTTGTTGCGGTTGATCAGGCGCCGGTAGAGGTCGTTGAGGTCAGACGTCGCGAACCTGCCGCCCTCGACCTGCACCATGGGGCGCAGGCTGGGGGGCATGACCGGGACGGCCTCGAGGACCATCCACGCCGGGTCGTTGTCGGAGTTCTTGAACGCCTTGACGATCTCCAGGCGCTTGCGAGCCTTGGCGCGCTTGTGCCGGCTCGGGGACTTCATCTCCTCCTCGAGCTCGGCCTCGAGCACCTCGAGGTCGAGGGTGTCGAGCAGCTCCCTGATCGCCTCGGCGCCCATCTTGGCCTCGAAGTCGTAGCTCTCGATCACGCGCACCTGGCGCCTGACGAGGTCGATCTCCACGCGGCCCTCTATCTCTGAGCGCACGTTGCCGTCGTCGGCCAGCTCGTCGCCGACCTTCACCCGGTCGCCGTTCACGACTATGGGCTCGTCCTGGTACGGGTACACCCGCGCACGCGAGACGATGATGCTGGCGGGGTGCGAGAGCCTGACCGTGCCCGCAGCGGCCGCCACGATCTCCTGAGCGGCGTCGATCGCGCCGACGACCTTCTCGCCGGCCTCGACCTGTGCGCCGTCACCCACCAGCACGTGCATGGTGGGGTTCATCTCGTGGCTCTCGCTGCGCTCCCACTCGACCTTGAAGGTGGCGGTGGTGACCGTGCCCTTGGCCTTGGAGGCGCGGAGCGTCGCGGTGGCGGAGGTGGGAAGACTGAGCGTGGCGCCCTTCTTGGCCTTGGCCAGCTCGTCACCCTCCTCGACGAACTCGCCGCCCGTCACGCTGGGCTCCATGCCGGCTGGCACGAGGTACGTGACGAGAAGCTCCTCCGTGTCGACGTCGCGGACGTTGAGCACGCCGCCGTCGTCGCCGATCGGGATCAGCTCGACGACACCCTCGAACTCGGAAGCGAGGACCACGTCCTCGGAGAGCTCCGCCAACGGTTGGCCGCCCTTGTAGGCGCCTTCCTCTTCCTCGATGAAGTCCTTCTTGGGGACCTGGATGCGGGCGTCGCGCGACTCGCTGTAGTCGAGCTCTATGCGGCGCGGGAAACGGTACTGGGCGATGCCGGCGATCTTCGCCTTGACGCCCTTGGCGAGCTGCTGGCCCACCTCGACGGACTCGCCGTCGGCCACGACGGCGTCCTCACCGCTGGCGACCGTGTAGGTCTCCTGCTGGCCGTAGCGCAGGCGGCGATGCTCCTCGTCGGAGAGGAGGTCGCCGCGCTTCAGTGGCCTGTCGTCGAGCCGAGCGTCCTGCGGATCGGTGACGATGTACTTGGCGAAGTACAGGACGTGCTCGAGCTGCGAGGTGGAGAGGTTGAGGAGCGCCCCCACCTTGTTGGGGATGTCCTTGACGTACCAGATGTGGGCGCACGGCGTGGCCAGCTCGATGTGGCCCATGCGGTAGCGCCGCACCGTGGAGCGCGTGACCTCGACACCGCAGCGCTCGCACGTCTTGCCGGCGAAGCGCTGACCACGGTACTTGCCGCAGGCGCACTCCCAGTCCTTCTCGGGACCGAAGATCTTCTCGTCGAACAAACCGTCGCGCTCGGGCTTGAGCGTGCGGTAGTTGATGGTCTCGGGCTTCGTGATCTCGCCGTAGCTCCACTTGCGGATCGTGTCTGGCGACGCGATGCCGATCTGGACCTGCGTGAACTCACGCTGCGGCTCCCTCGGGGTGCGGTTGCCTTCCCGGAAAGCGTTGTTGAAGCGAGCGTCGCTCACCAGTGCCTCCCACTCTCATCGAAGATGTTCACGGGCTTGTCCTCGGCGTCGAGCACCTTGACGTCAAGCGCCAGCGAGTGCAGCTCCTTGACGAGGACCTTGAAGGACTCCGGGATCGTTGGCTCCAGGACGTCGTTGCCCTTGACGATGGCCTCGTAGGCCGCGTTCCTACCGTCGATGTCGTCAGACTTGATCGTGAGCATCTCCTGGAGCGTGTGCGCGGCGCCGTGCGCCTTGAGCGCCCACACCTCCATCTCGCCCAGCCGCTGCCCGCCGAACTGCGCCTTGCCGCCCAGCGGCTGCTGGGTGATGAGGCTGTACGGCCCGGTGGAGCGGGCGTGCATCTTGTCCTCGACCATGTGGTAGAGCTTCATGATGTACATGATCCCGACGACGATGGGGGCGTCGATCGCCTCGCCCGTCCTGCCGTCGTACAGGACGGCCTTGCCGGTGCGCGACAGCGCCTTGTAGGCACCCTCGGGGTCGAGGCCGTCTGGCAGCACGCCGACCTTGGCGGCTCGCCTGTAGACCTGAAGCTCGCGCCTGTCCCATCCGAAGTCGTACTCCTTGTACTCCTCGAGGTCGGCGACCGCCGTCTCCTCCAGGAGGTCCTTGATCCCGGCCTCGCCGGCGCCGTCGAAGACGGGCGTTACGTACGAGACGCCCTTCTTCAGGGCGGCCATCCCCAGGTGCGTCTCGAGGATCTGGCCGAGGTTCATGCGCGACGGGACGCCGAGCGGGTTGAAGACGAGATCGACGGGGGTGCCGTCCTCGAGGAACGGCATGTCCTCCGGCGGCAGGATCTTCGCGACGACGCCCTTGTTCCCGTGCCTGTTCGCGAGCTTGTCGCCCTCGATCAGGCGGCGCTTCTGGGCCACGTAGACGCGGACCATCTCCTGCACGCCGGGCCTGAGCTCGACGCCGGGATCGCCGCGGCGGAAGCGCACGGTGCGCAGCACGATGCCGCCGTCACCGGGCGGGACCTTGAGGGAGGTGTCCTTGACCTCCTTGGCCTTCTCGCCGAAGATCGAGCGCAGCAGGCGCTCCTCGGGCGTGGGGTCCTTCTCACCCTTGAAGCTGGTGTGCCCCACCAGGATGTCGCCGGGACGTACCTCGGCGCCGATGCGCACGACGCCGTCCTCGTCGAGGTCGCGCAGCGCTGCCTCGGAGAGCCCGGGGATATCACGGGTGATCTTCTCGGGGCCGAGCTTGGTGTCGCGGGCTTCCTTCTCGAACTTCTCGATGTGGACGCTCGTGAAGATGTCGTTGCGGACCAGGTTCTCGGACAGCACGATGGCGTCCTCGAAGTTGTAGCCGTCGAACGGCATCAGCGCGATCAGGATGTTCTGGCCCAGCGCCAGGCGGCCCTGCTGCGACGCGGGACCGTCGGCGATGACGTCGCCCTTCTTGACCTTGTCGCCCAGGCCCACGATGGGCTGCTGGTTGAGGTTCGTGTTCTGGTTGGAGCGCTGGAAGCGCGTGAGCACGTACTCGGTCTCGATGCCCTTGGCGCCCTCCGTGACGATGCGGTTGGCGTCGACGTAGGTCACCTCGCCGTCGGCGGTGGCCAGCAGCACGGTGCCGGAGTCGCGGGACACGCGCTCCTCGACGCCGGTGCCCACGAAAGGCGCCTCGGCCTTGATGAGCGGCACGGCCTGCGACTGCATGTTCGAGCCCATGAGCGCGCGGTTCGCGTCGTCGTGCTCGAGGAACGGGATGAGCGAGGTGGGGACGGAGATCACCTGCTTGGGCGACACGTCCATCAGGTCGACTTCCTCGGCCGTCACGAAGTACGGGTCGCCGAGGCGGCGCGCCACGATCGTCTCGGTGGCGAAGGTGCCGTCGTCGTTGAGCGGCGTGTTCGCCTGGGCGATCGTGTGCTTGTCCTCCTCGTGGGCCGTGACGTACACGACCTCCTCGGTGACCTTGCCGTTCTTGACGACGCGGTAGGGAGCCTCGATGAACCCGAGGTCGTTCACCCGCGCGTAGGAAGCCAGCGAGGTGATGAGGCCGATGTTGGCGCCTTCGGGCGTCTCGATCGGGCAGATGCGGCCGTAGTGCGTGCGGTGGACGTCACGCACGTCGAAGCCGGCGCGCTCGCGCGTCAGACCGCCCGGCCCCAGCGCCGAGATGCGGCGCTTGTGCCTGAGCTCGGAGAGCGGGTTGACCTGGTCCTTGAACTGCGAGAGCTGGCTGCGGCCGAAGAACTCGCGCAGCGCGGCCACGATGGGCCGGCTGTTGACGAGCTTCTGAGGCGTGGCGGCATCGGGGTTGCCGAGGAGCATGCGCTCGCGCACGCCACGCGCCATGCGGCCCAGGCCCACGCGGATCTGGTCGGCCACCAGCTCGCCCACGGTCCGGATGCGCCGGTTGCCGAGGTGGTCGATGTCGTCCTCGAAGTAGCCCTCCATGCCGGCCTGCAGGCTCACGAGGTACTGCAGGGTGGGCACGAGGCCGAAGTCGACGAAGCGCCCGTCCTCGAAGCCGAGCAGCGTGTTGCGCTCGTGCTTGAGGCCGAGCTTGTCGTTCATCTTGTAGCGGCCGGCGTCGCCCAGGTCGTAGCGCCTGGGGTCGGCCAGCAGCCCGAAGAGGTACTGCGTGGCCTTGTCCACCTTGGGTGGGTCGCCGGGACGCAGGACCGTGAAGAGCCTCAGCAGCGCCTCGTCCGGGGTGATGCCGGCCGCCCCTTCCTGCTCGAAGGTGACGTCGATGAGGGACTCGTTTCCGGCGAAGAGCTCGCGGATCTGGGTGTCGCCGTAGCCGAGGACGCGCAGGAGGAGGGTGAAGGGGAACTTGCGCTTGTTCACCTTCATCCACAGGACGCCGGCGTTGTCGAACTCGACCTCGATCCAGGGGCCCCGCTTCGGCATGGGGATGATGCTGGCCGTGTAGCGCTTGTCACCGTCGGGTAGGACGGCGCCGGTGAAGTACACGCCGGGCGAGCGGTGGATCTGCGAGACGATCACGCGGTCAGCGCCGTTGATGATGAAGCTGCCGTCCTCGGTCATGAGGGGCAGGTCGCCGAGGAAGACCTCGTCCTCCTTGATGAGGCCGGTGTCCTTGTGGACGAGCTGGAGCTTCGCGAACAGGCCGGCGTGGTAGGTGAGGTCCTTCTCGCGGCACTCGTCAGGGCCGTACTCGGGGTCCTGCAGGCGGTACTCGAGGAAGTCGAGGACGAGGTCGGTCTGGCGGCCGCGCTCGGTCTCGTCGATCGGGAAGACCTCCTTGAAGGCGGCCTGGAGCCCGACCTCTTCGCGCTGCGCAGGGGTCTTGTCCTTCTGCAGCAGGCTCTCGTAAGACTTGATCTGGATGTTCGTCAGGTTGGGAAGCTCTATGACTTCCCTGATCCTGCCGAAGCTTCTTATCTCGCGCATCCTCATCCCTCCACCTGGCTGGGGGCCCTCGATATGCTTGGGTTCGCGGCGCTGACGCGAACGGTTGCCGACACGTGAATGCGCTCTGCCACGTGCGCGGCCGCCGTGTGGTACCTGTATGGTGTCGCTGCCGGCGAGCCGTCGCGGCCCGCTGGCACGCCGAAGTGACGCCGGGTCTCTTGGCCAGCGCCTCTGTATGGACCTTCCGTTGTCGAACCTGAAGAGAACTGGGTCAAGATAGCGTTGTGAAGCGTACCAAGGCGTCCGCCGCAGCCGGGTAGCCTGGCTGGCATTCCCGGCCGCGCGCGGTCGTCCTGGTTGGTTACGTTAGTGACTACTGGTCACTACCTCCCTGTTTGCATCCGGCACGCTTGGGCGCCCCGGGCCCTGAAGTGGGCCCGGGAACCCACGCTTACTTGACCTCGACGGAGGCGCCCGCAGCCTCGAGCTTGCCCTTGACGTCCTCGGCTTCGTCCTTCGAGACGTTCTCGACGACGACGCCGCCCGCTTCCACCAGGTCCTTGGCTTCCTTGAGGCCGAGGTTCGTGATGGCGCGCACTTCCTTGATGACCTGGAGCTTCTTGTCACCGGCGCTCGTGATCGACACGGTGAACTCGGTCTGCTCTTCGGCGGCGGCCGGGGCTTCGCCACCGGCGGCCGGGGCGGCCATCATGGCGCCCATCGGCATGGCGGCCGCAGCCTCCACGCCCCACTTGTCCTTGAGTCCGTCGACCAGGTCGACGAGCTCCATGACGGTCAGTCCGCTCAGCTGCTCGATGACAGCTTCTCTATCGAATGCCATTTCAGGCCTCCTGTTCCTTCTGCTTGTCTGCGTAGTTGTTGATCACGGTCACCAGCTTCTGCGGCGGTGCGGAGAGCACGCCGACGAGCTGCTGCATGGGAGCGAGCAGCACGCCCAGTAGCTGGCTCTGAGCCTGTGCCTTGGTTGGCAGCTTCGAGACGCGCTCGAGCGCGTCCGGGCCGAGTAGGTTGCCCTCGAGCCTGCCACCCTTGGACACCGGGAGTTCCTTCGGGTGATCCTTGGCGAAGTCCCTGAGGGCCTTCACCGGCGCCGCCATGTCCTCGCCCACCAGCACCAAAGCGGTGGGACCCGTGAGGACCTCGTCGAACCCCTCTACACCGTGCTCTTTGAGCACGACGTTGATGAGGGTGTTCTTGGCGACCAGGACGCGTCCGCCTGCCTCGCGCACCTTGGTGCGCAGGGCGCCGAACTCACCCGCGGAGAGTCCCTGGTAATCCACCAGGAAGAACGTGGACGCGCCACCGAGCTGCTCACGGAGCATCTCGACGGCCGCCTGGTTCCTGGGGTTGGCCATGGTTACCTCTCTATCGGTCTAGGAATCGCTTCGCCCGCTTGATGAGAGCGGGACTGGCCGCGAAACGCAGTCGCGAGGGCGCGTCGCGCCCACCGTCAACGTCTCGGCAGGATCTTTAAGCCTGGCGGGCCCCTGCTGTCTCCAACGCCGTGGTGCAAAGCTCGCGCTGCGCACCGGGATGCCTATGTTCAAGCCTCGACGCGGGTTCCGCTCAGGGCGACCCTTACGCT
>DASVCK010000143.1:0-4561 GCA_036381675.1 Trueperaceae bacterium
CAGCCTGAAGAGCATGTTGTTGCCGCTGGCGTCCTCGTCGTAGCTGCCCGGCACGCGCTCCTCGATGACAAGGCGGCAGGCCAGCCCCTCGGCGCAGGCGGCGGCCAAGGTGAGGCGGCAGTGGTTCGATTGCACGGCACCGGTGGTAATCAAGGTGTCGGCGCCCATAGCGAGCGCGTCAGCGACGAGGAACTCCAGCTTGCGCGTCTTGTTACCGCCCCCCGCCAGGCCCAGCTCGTCGTCACGCTTGATCCACAGCCGTGGCCCGCCCAGGTACTTGCTGAGACGGTCGAGCGGCGTCAGGGCGGTTGGCCCGGCGGTGTAACGGCGACGCGGGAAGCGGTAGAGCTGCATGCGTTGACACTCCTTGCGCGGCGCCCGTCCCCGGTTCACCGCTTGAGTAGGACGGCGTCAGGCCCGTCCCAGAGGCGAAAGTCGGTACGTCAGGCCCACGGTGGCCATGCTACCCTCGGCGACCGTGGCAGCGTGCCGGAGCAGGCGATGACCGAGGCCGAGCTGGCCCGCCTGTACGAGTTCATCGAGGGCGGGTACAGGACGCCGAGCACCTTCGGGAGGCTGCGCAAAGGCGTCTCCAAGAAGGTGAGATCGCTGCTCGCCACGCCCGTCGAGGGCGCGGCCGTAGACCGCTCGAAAGCTGTCGATCCGCTCACCGCCGTCTACCGCGCCGAGCCCGTCGACACGTTGGTGCCGGTCTCCGTGTGCAGGAACGTCACGCTCTTCGGCTTCGGACCGGGATCCTTCGACGCCTGGCAGGAGACGGCCAGGCAGCTGGCCAGCGAACCGGACACGCCGGCAGGGGAGACCGTGCTGGCGCGGTTCGCCGCTACGTTCCAGCCTGGCACCGCCGCCGAAGTGCTGTTCTCATCGCCTCGTGCCGACGTCCCCGAGAGCTCCCCCCTGTGGCGCATCGATACGGCCGACGTCCGGTTCTTCTGGCCGTGGTCGCCGGAGGTGCGGCCGTGGCCGGCCAACGTCCCGACCGACCTCAGGCTGCCCAGCCATGGGCCGCTTGGCGAGCGGGTGTTGGAGCTGGAGGTATGGCGGCTCAAGCGACTGGTCGCGTCAGTCAAGGAGAACGGTTATAGGCCGCTGGAGCGGGACGCCATCCGCGGCACGCTGCTGATGCTGGGCGACAAGTTGCGCTTCATCATCAGGGCCGGCTTCCACCGGGTGGCGGTGCTGGCCGCTCTCGGCCATGATGAGGTTCCCGTCCGGCTCGCGAGCGGCGCGCAACGGTTGATGAGCGTAGACCAGCTCGGGACCTGGCCGCTCGTCAGGGAGGGCGTTTTCTCGCCTGAGCTGGCGGACCTGCTGGTCGACAGGCTCTTCGCCGAGGACGGTAGCGTGATGGCAGAGAGGCTCGGGCTTGGGGCCGGGAAGGACGGCGCATGAGCGTCAGGACGGAGACCTGGGAGGAACCCGCGGCTCACGGCGGTACCGGGCTCTCTCGCAACGAGGGCACGGAGCTTCAGCTGGACTGGGTGCACGGCACCAGGGTCAACCGCAGCGCGGTCGAGCGCCGCGCCGCCACGCTGACGACGCGGCGCAGCGTCAAGAAGGAGTGGCAGGCGGCCTGGCTGCTCAAGGCCATCACGCTCATCGACCTGACGACCCTCTCCGGCGACGACACGCCGGGCAGGGTGCGGAGGCTGTGCGCGAAGGCGCTGCAGCCTGTCAGGCGCGATCTGCTCGAGGAGCTCGGCGTAGACGACTTGAACCTGACGGTGGGCGCGGTGTGCGTGTACCACGACATGGTCCCCGTCGCGGTGCAGGCTTTGCGCGGCAGCGGCGTGCCTGTGGCCGCCGTCTCCACCGGCTTCCCGGCGGGTCTGTCGCCGTTCCCCACCCGGGTCGAGGAGATCGTGCGCTCCGTCTCGGCCGGGGCCGGGGAGATAGACGTTGTCATCTCGCGGCGGCTGGCGCTCACCCACGACTGGCAGGGGCTGTACGAGGAGCTGCGCTCGTTCAGGGAGGCGTGCGGGGAGGCGCACATGAAGGTGATCCTCGCGACCGGCGAGCTGGGCACCCTCCGGAACGTCTACCGCGCCAGCCTGGTGGCGATGATGGCCGGCGCCGACTTCATTAAGACGTCGACGGGCAAGGAGAGCGTGAACGCGACGCTGCCCGTGAGCCTGACGATGGTCCGGGCGATCCGCGAGTATCAGGAGCGCACCGGGTTCCTCGTGGGCTTCAAGCCCGCCGGCGGGCTGCGCACCGCCAAGGACGCCATGGCCTGGATGATCCTCATGCGCGAGGAGCTCGGGCGCCGCTGGCTCGAGCCCGACCTCCTGAGGTTCGGTGCCAGCTCGCTCTTGGCGGACATCGAGCGTCAGCTCGAACACCATGTGACCGGACGCTACTCGGCGTTCTACCGGCATCCGCTCGGGTGAGGTGAGGGGCGACAATGACCGTTAGGGAGATATTCGAGACGCTCGACTACGGGCCCGCGCCCGAGTCACCGGACGTGGCGAACGCCTGGCTGGAGCGTCACGGCAGGCGGCTCGGTCACTTCATCGGCGGTCGTTTCACGGAGCCAGGCGAGACCTTCGCCACGCTCCACCCAGGTGACGGCACCGAGCTTGCCCTGGTGACCCAGGGGTCGGCCCAGGACGTCGACGCGGCGATCAAGGCTGCCAGGTCGGCCCTGCCCGGCTGGCAGAAGCTGGGCGGCCACGGGCGCGCTCGCTACCTCTACGCGCTGGCGCGCCATGTGCAGAAGCACGCGCGCCTGCTGGCGGTGCTCGAGTCCCTTGACAACGGCAAGCCCATCCGCGAGACCCGCGACCTGGACGTCCCTCTGGTGGCGCGGCATCTCTACCACCACGCCGGCTGGGCGCAGCTGCTCGAGACCGAGTTCCCAGGCTACGAGCCCGTGGGCGTGTGCGGGCAGGTCATCCCCTGGAACTTCCCTCTGCTCATGCTCTCGTGGAAGGTCGCGCCGGCGCTGGCCGCGGGTAACACCGTCGTGCTCAAGCCCGCAGAGTTCACGCCGCTCACCGCTCTGGCGTTCGCCGAGCTGGCCCAGGAGGTTGGCCTGCCGCCTGGCGTGCTCAACGTCGTCACGGGTGACGGGCGCACGGGCGCGGCGATCGTGGAGCACGACGGCCTCGACAAGGTCGCCTTCACGGGCTCCACCGAGGTGGGGCGCATCATCCGCAAGGCGACGGCGGGCAAGGGCGTGAAGCTGTCGCTGGAGCTGGGCGGCAAGTCACCGTTCATCGTCTTCGACGACGCCGACATCGACTCGGCGGTCGAAGGCGTCGTCGACGCCATCTGGTTCAACCAGGGTCAGGTCTGCTGCGCGGGCAGCCGCCTCCTCGTGCAGGAGTCGGTCGCGGCGCGCATGGAGTCCAAGCTGCGCGAGCGCATGGAGCACCTGCGCGAGGGACCTTCGCTGGACAAGTCCATAGACATCGGCGCGATCATCGCGCCCGTGCAGCTCGAGAAGATCGAGCGCCTGGTCGAGGAGGGCAAAGCGTCAGGCGCCACCTGCTTCCAGCCGTCGTGGGCGGCGCCGCAGGAGGGGTGGTACTACCCGCCTACCCTCTTCACGAACGTATCTCCGGCCGCGACCATCGCGCAGGAAGAGATCTTCGGGCCCGTGATCGTGAGCCTTACCTTCCGCACTCCCGAGGAGGCCGTCGAGCTGGCGAACGACACGCGTTACGGGCTGGCTGCCAGCGTCTGGACCGAGAGCGTGAACCTCGCCCTCGACATCGCCCCGCAGCTCAAGGCGGGCGTCGTGTGGGTGAACTCCACCAACCTCTTCGACGCCGCGGCCGGGTTCGGGGGTTACCGCGAATCGGGCTTCGGGCGCGAGGGCGGTCGTGAGGGCATGTACGAGTACCTCAAGCCGGCCTACGAGAAGGGCCTGCCGCTCTACGCGGAGGCAGACCTGGTCGACCCCAGGGGCGCGGCCGACCTGGGCGGCGAGCCGTCGGCGGGCGGGGAAGGCCCGCTCGTGGACCGCACGGCCAAGATGTACGTAGGCGGCGTGCAGAAGCGACCGGACGCCGACTACAGCTACCCGGTCATCAGCCCCAGCGGGCAGCGCGTGGGCGAGGCGCCGCTGGGCAACCGTAAGGACGTCCGCGATGCCGTGGAGGCCGCGCGCAAGACCGACAAGTGGGCCAAGATGACCGCCCACGCCCGCGCGCAGGTCATCTACTACATCGCCGAGAACCTGAGCCTGCGCGCGCCGGAGTTCGAGGAGCGCCTCCGGGCGATGACAGGTATGAGCCGCAAGGTCGCCGCGGCCGAGGTGCAGGCCAGCGTGGAGCGCCTGTTCACCTACGCCGCCTACTCCGACAAGTACGACGGCAACGTTCACCCGACGCCGTTCCGGAACGTCACCCTGGCCATGAACGAGCCGTACGACGTGTTGGCCGTCGTGTGCCCTGACGAGGCGCCGCTCCTGGCGTTCGTGTCCCTGGCGTTCCCGGGTCTCGCGATGGGCAACCGGGTCGTGGCCGTGCCGTCGGCCAGGTGGCCGCTGGCCGTGACCGACCTCTACCAGGTGCTGGACACCTCGGACCTGCCG
>DASVCK010000144.1:0-7869 GCA_036381675.1 Trueperaceae bacterium
GAGCTCTCCGCCCTGGGCGTGAACATGAACCTCGCGCCGGTGCTGGACCTGGCGAGCCGCCCGGAGAACCCGGTAGTGGGTCTGCGCTCCTTCGGGGACGAACCTGACCTCGTCTCACGGCTGGGCTTGGCCATGGTCCTAGGGATGCAGGAGGCCGGTGTGCTGGCGTGCGCCAAGCACTTCCCCGGCCATGGGAACACGGCCATCGACTCGCACCACGCGGCGGCGAGCGTCGACAGGACGCTCGAGGAGCTGCAGAGCCTCGAACTGATCCCCTTCGAGGCAGCGTTCGCCGCTGGCCTGGGCGCCGTGATGGCCGCGCACGTCCACTACCCGCAGCTGCAGGACCTGCCTGCCACGTTCTCCCCGGTGGTGCTCCGGGACGTCCTGAGAGGACACCTGGGGTTCACCGGCCTGAGCGTCACCGACGCTCTTGACATGCATGCCTTGGCTCAGGTCCCCGGTCCCGACCGTGCCAGGACAGCGCTGGAGGCCGGCGCCGACCTGGCGATCCTCGGCCACCTGCCCCGTCAGGAGGAGATCGTCGCCGACTTGGCCGACCTGTGGCTCCCCGAGTCGCTCGAGAGGGTGACGACGGCGCGCGCGGCGCTGCCACCGTTCGTGCCGCGATCGGTTTCGCCTGCGGTGGGCTGGTCAGCGCACGCAGCCTCCGCAAAGGAGATGGCCACGTCAGCCATTACGGTGGTCCGCGGCGCGGGCTCGCTGCCGCTGGACCTGAACCCCGACGACCGGGTATGCGTCGTGACCGTAGCGGCCGGGAACCTCACTCCCGCGGAGACGATAGGGAACGGCAACTTGGACCTAGCCGCCCACGTCAGGCGGCGCCACCCGAACGTCACGTCGGTACGTTTCGAGTTCGGCTCGCACGGCGTTTTGCGCGACGCCGCGATCCGAGAGGTCCTGGAAGCCGCCCGCGGGGCTCACTCTGTCCTCCTGGCTACGGTCGACGCCGTGGCGGACGTGGGACAGCAGGAACTCTTCGCGGCGCTGCTAAGGCGGCGGCACGACCCCGTCGTCATGGCGCTGCGCAGCCCCCTCGATGTATCCACGCTGGAGGGAAGCCGCATAGCCCTTTGCACCTACGGCCGCCGCGATGACCAGGTGGCCGCGGCGGTCGCAGTGCTCTTCGGAGAAGTCCGGCCCACCGGCCAGCTGCCCGTGCGCATTGAAACTCACGCGGACGTAGCGGACGTGCGGCGAGGATGATGCGCGGGCGGTCGACGGATCGTTCCGAGCGCGCGGCTGCCACCCGGACGGCTGCCGTTCCGGCATGGACCAAGCGTCTCGCGCTGACGTCGAGCGCGTTACTCGTGATGGCGCTGATAGGTGCCGCGGCCGCGCAGGGCTCCTGGTGCGTGGCCGTTTGGTACCCTTCGTCCGAGCACCCGGGCGGAGCCGATTCCATCACCAAGAACCTGGACGTCATCGACGTCGTGCATCCGTTCTGGTTCACTCCCAACGCCGAGGGCGGGCTCCTGGATCAGAGCGGTGTCAACGCCGAGGAACAGGTGCGCGCATGGCAGGAGGCCGGGCTGCTGGTGCTGCCGAGCGTCTTCAGCGGCCACGCGGGTTTCCTGTCGGAAGACCTTAGGCCCGCCCACGTGCGAGGGATCGTCGACCTCGTGCTGGAACGGGGCTTCGACGGCATAGACGTCGACTACGAGGGGTTCCCCCTCGCCACTCGCGGGCCGTTCTCCGAGTTCGTGGCGGAGTTGGCAGAGGCGCTGCACGCGAGCGGGAAGCTGCTGGCCGTCACGGTGCACGCCAAGACGGAGGACGCCCCGCCGTTCGAGGGAGCCGCCGCGCAGGACTGGAGCCGTCTGGCCGCGGCCGCGGATATCTTCAACCTGATGACGTACGACTTCACGAACCGCAACGAGCCGCCCGGGCCCGTGGCGGACATCGGTTGGGTCGGAGACGTGGTGGGCTACGCGTCTACTGTCACAGACCTTGCCAACGTGCGGGTGGGCGTGCCCTTCTACGGGTACAGCTGGACGAGGGCCAGGCCGCCGGCACGTGCGACGACTTGGGAGGCATCCGACCGCTTGGTGCGGCAGTTCGATCTGGCGCCGGAGCGGGACCCCGCCAGCGGCGAGCTCCGCATCGACTTGGACGTTAGGGGCCTGCCTCGGCAGGTGATCTACGTGAACGACGGTAGGACGCTGAGCACTCGACTCCAGGCGCTGGAGGGACGAGCCGTGGGTGGCTTGGCTATCTGGGGACTGGGAGGCGAAGATCCCGCCGTCTGGGACGTCCTGAGGGAGGCGCGACCGGCGCAGTGCGCGGTGAGTCGATGAGCCTGGCCCTGAGCAAACCGGCGAGCATGGAGGGGCTCAGACGGAACAACCTCCGCGCGGTGCTGCGAGCCCTGTACCGGGGTGAGGCGACATCGCGCAGCGAGCTGGCGCTCGTGACCGGCCTGACGAAGCCGACCGTCTCCACGCTGGTCGCCGAGCTGATGGACGAGGGTCTCGTCACCGAGCAGGGTCCCGGCAAGGCATCGGCAGGGGGCGGCAAGCGCCCCACGCTACTCAAGTTCGAGACCGGAGCCAGGCAGGTGGTCGGAGTGAGCGTGGGCGACGGTCAGGCGCGGGGCGTGCTCTCGGATCTGGCCGGCACGGTGAGCGCCATGCACGTCACGAAGCTGAACGGTGACCCGGAAGCGGCCGTCCTCGAGGTGGTGGCGGGTTTGAACGCCCAGCTGGACGCGCGGTTGGCCAGTGTTGGCGTCGGCTTGCCTGGCCCGCTCAGCGCGAGCGCGATGGCGGAGAGCCTGACGCGGAGGTTGGACCTACCCGTTCACGCCGCCGGTCGCGCCGAGCTGGGTGCCCTGGGCCAGCTGGCATACGGCGGCGGGTCCGATGGCACGCTCGTGAGCATCGTCGTTGACGAGAGAGTAGAGGTCGGCGTCTGTCTGGCGGGCGGCACCGTGCACTACGGCAGCGACCTGCACGCGCTGGCGCCCGGATTGGCCTGGCAGTCGGTACGCTCGGAGATACTAGCTGCGTTGCCGGGTGCTGCCGAGGAGCAGAGGCCCGGCGCGCTCTGCTTGGCGCTGCGCTCGGCGGCCGCGGGCGGAGATGAGGCCGCAGAGGCGCTGGTGGTCGAGTTGGCGAACCGACTCGGTGCCGTGCTGGCCTGGGTGGTGGCGACTCTCAGGCCCACACAGGTCGCGCTCGGTGGCCCGTTGGCGGAGCTCGGGGCACCGTTCCTGGACCTCCAGAGGCGAGCCGCGGCGTCTCAGCTTCCGGCGTGGCAGATGGAGGGTCTGGAACTCACCGTGGTCTACACGCAACAGGTCTCGGCGATGGGCGCGGTGGCCCTGGCAGTGCAACGCGAGCTGGAGCTGTTGTTCGGATGACGGCCTGGGTGCTGACCAACGACGCCGACGCGGTGTTCCAGAGCGCGGTCGTGCGGGGCGCATCCCGCGTCCTCGAAGGCGCTGGATGGACGACTAGGGTTGTCGAGGTCGGCCCTCTGGCGGCGCCGGCCGACCTACCGGGAGGGATGGCGAGGCAGGACGGCGCGCTGGTCCTAGCTTCGGCGTTGGACGAGGCGGCGCTCGCCGACCTGGGTGGCCGCGTTGGAGCGGTGACTCTGGTGAGCCACTTGTCCGAAGCAGCACAGGTCCCCGCCGTACTGCACGACAACTCCCAGGGCATAAGACAGCTGGTTGAGCATCTCATCGCCGGCGGCCGCAAGTCGTTCGTCTACGTTCGCGGGGACCTATCACAGGTGGACGGCAGACAGCGCGAGGCAGCCTTCCGGGAAGAGGTCCTCAGGCAGGGCCTCGAGATGGGCGAAGACCGCGTCCTGGCCGGCGGGTTCCTGCCCGGCGTGGCGGGTCGATCGGTGGCGGACTTGGTCCGCAGAGGCGAGAGCTTCGACGCGATCGTGGCGGCCGACTACCTCATGGCCATCGAGGCGCTGGAAGCACTACGCAGCGCCGGGGTTGAGGTGCCGGGCCAGGTCTCGGTGGTCGGTTTCGGCGACGGGCCCGAGGCTCTGGATGCGAACCTCACTGTGGTCGCCGCCGATGTTGAGGAACTCGGTAGCCGAGCTGCGAGGCAGCTGCTGGCGCAACTTGCCGGCGGTCGCATCACAGGGCATACCCTGCTGAGCACGCGGCTGGTCGTGCGGGGCAGCAGCGACTGACGGCCGTCCCTAAGCGACGAGAGAGTCTGCACCATCGACAAGATCCCGCCGTCCGGAGGGGGAAAGAGCCGGACGGCGGGTGCTAGAGAGTCCCAGCTACCCGAAGGGCCGCCGGGTAGCTGGAGGAGGGAGGGTCCGTGCAGAGGCGTGCGGCCTTACGCCGGGGCTGTCTACTTGCCTCTCCTCGCGCCGGCGGAAGGTGTTCTTCCATCCCGGCTGGCGATGCCGTAGCCCCCCTCGCATGTACTTACGCGGCCGCGGGCCGAACGGATGCGGCAGGAAGTCTTAGGTGGTGCCGGTTGGACGGGCGTTGGACGGGGTGCGCTTGCTACACCTTTACCGGGGGAACATGACTGGGGCGGCCCACGGTGGTCGCCCCAGTCTCAATCGACACCGATGTCCTCGTTCCACAGTTCCGGATGCTCGGCGATGAAGGCCCTCATCATCTGGATGCATTCCTCGTCGTCGAGGTCTACGACTGTCACGCCTTGCTCGCGCAGCCACTTCGCGCCGCCTTGGAAGGTGCGGGACTCGCCCACGACGACGGTGCCGATGCCGAACTGCTTGACCAACCCGCTGCAGTACCAGCACGGCTCGAGCGTCGTGACCATGATCGTGTCCCGGTAGCTGCGCTGGCGGCCGGCGTTACGGAAGGCATCTGTCTCTCCGTGGCTGCTGGGGTCACCGTTCTGCACGCGCCTGTTGTGACCTCGGCCCAACAACGTGCCGTCCTCGCGGAACAGCGCGGCGCCTATCGGTATGCCGCCCTCGGCGAGCCCTTTCCTGGCCTCTTCGAGAGCGACCTGCAGCATCCGTTGGTACTCAGATCGAGCGAGCATGGCGCCTCTCGACTAGACGAGCGCGTAGCGCTCTCTTAGCAAGCGAAGATGGTGCTCCAGATGGCCGGCGGTGATGAAGGCTAGGGCCCTGACGCTGACGGTGCGCTCGCTCGCAACCCCTTTGCGGCTCCATGCCGCCGCCGGAAGGTGACGGAACAGCGTCGTCGTTGCGCTGCGGACCGCTTCGAACTCGGCTATCAGGCTCTCCCAGGATCGGGTATCGGAGCCCGCCTCGCTCACCGCTTCGTCCTGATCGAAACCCGGCAAAGCAGCTCCCAGGCCGCGCGCGAACCAGAAGGCGCGGTAGACGAACACCCTCTCGGTGTCGTTGATGTGCCCCAGCACCTCCCGGACCGACCACTTCCCGGTCTCGTAGCGCTCCAGCGTCCGCTCCTCGGGGATGGCCCTAAGGTACTCGAGCGTGCTGGCGCCCTGGGCTTCCAGCGTGTCGCGGATGTCGCCGGCCGGTACCTTCTCGATGTACTGGAAGAAGTACTGAGGCGCCTCGTCAGGCGCGGGTCTCTCGGTCAGGTCGAGCGGTTGATTCACCTCCATCGCCTCCACCCTTCGATCAAGTGGCGGCCGCCGCGATGTCGTGCGGCCACCGCGAGCGAACCTCTATTCAGACCAGCAATAAGACGATCGACAGCACGAAGATCACCCACAACACCGGGTTCACCTGAGCCACCTTGCCGGTGAGGATCTTCAGAAGCACATAGACGATGAAGCCCAAGACGATTCCCGTCGTGATGGAGTAGCTGAACGGGATGGCGATGAGCGCCACGAAAGCGGGTATGGCTTCGCCGTAGTCCTCCCAGTCAAGCTCTTTGAGGGTGCCCATCATGAACAGGCCAACCACGACGAGAACTGGTGCTGTGGCGATGCTCGGTATCAGGCCCAGTAGCGGCGCGAAGAACATGAACGGCAGGAAGAGGATCCCCGTGATGACGGCCGTGAGGCCGGAGCGTCCGCCCGCGTTCACGCCCGCTGCCGACTCGATGTACGAGGTCGCAGACGAGCTGCCGACGAGGCCGGAAGCGGCCGTGGCGAACGAGTCGGCGAGGAGTGCCCTGCCAACGTTCTTGGGGGTCCCGTCCTCTTCGACCAGGCCGGCGATCTTGGCGACGCCCATGAACGTCGAGATGGAGTCGAACATGTCTGTGAAGACGAGTGCGAACACCGGGCCAAGCACCGCGACGGAGAGGACACCAGCCAGGTCGAGCTGCAGGAAGGTGGAGGTAGAGGGCGTAGAGACGATGGCCTGCGGGAAAGCAACTGCGCCCTCGATCCAGCCGAGCGCCTGGAAGAGTATGGCGAGCAGCGAGGTTCCTATGATCGCGATGACCAGCGCGCCGAGCACCTTGCGGACTAGCAGCCATCCGGCGAGCACGAGCCCCACGATGAAGAGAACGAACAGTGGGCTTAGGCCCCCGAACGCGACAACGGTCGCCGGACTGGGCACGACGACGCCTGCATTGATCATGCCGATGAGAGCGAGGAACAGCCCGATGCCCGCAGCCACACCAAGTCGCAGGCCCGCCGGCACGGACCGCACTATGGCCTCGCGAAGGTTGAGGCCAGGCAGCGAGATGATCATGGCGATGATGCCAGACAGAAGAACGGCGCCGAGCGCCTGCTGCCAGGTGAGCCCCATGCCGATGACGAGCGTGTAACTGAAGAAGGCGTTGAGGCCCATGCCCGGCGCCAGGGCGATGGGCAGGTTGGCGTAGAGGCCCATCACGATGCTGGAGATGCCGGCGATGAGCACCGTCGCGAACAGCGCGCCGTCCATGGGCACGCCCGCGTCTGCCAGTACCAGCGGGTTCACGACGATGATGTAGGCCATCGTCAGGAACGTCGTGATGCCGGCGATAAGCTCGGTGCGCGCCGAGGTGCCAAGCTCCCGCAGCTTGAAAGTGGACTCCAGCCACTGGCTCATCTGTTTCTCCCTGGTGGGCAGTTGCTTAGTCGTCCGTCCCTCGCCGACCGTTCCCGGGTGAGGTGACCCTCGATCCCTTTGGCGCCCACGCGAGAGAAGCTATCACGTCTGCACGAGCGACTGCTCATGGTTCTCATGTTGCCGGCCAGGACGGGGCTGTTGGCCCGCTTACTTCACGCTTCGTCGTGAGCCAAGATCTTCGATTCGCGAAGCCGTGTCCCCGGCAGGTAGACGACCAGCGCGACCGCCGCGAGCGCCGCCGTCGTGGTGAACGCGACCCTGTACCCGGCAACTCCGCTGCCCGCCCCGATCATGATGCCCATCAACCACTGGACGACCATGGCGCCGGCCATGCCGAAGAAGTTGATGCCGGTGAGGGCGCGACCCGTGAGGTTGAGCGGGAAGATCGCACGCACCTCGGCGGCGAGCACGACGAAGTAGGCGCTGGACAGCCCGAACACCAGGTAGATGGCCGACACCGGTGCCGCGGGCAGCGCCATCGCCAGAAGTACCTGCGTAGCGACGAACACCGTGGCGCTCACCACGACGACGGAGCTACGGCCGAGACGGTCCGCCAGCCAACCGCAAGCGAGGTTGCCGGCGACGACCCCTATGCCCAGGCCCACCAGAGCGTTGCCTACCTGCAGGTCGCCGAACGCGTACAGGTCCGTGAGGTAAGGCCCTCCCCACAACCCCTGGACAGCGAAAGTGGTGCCCACCGTCGCGAGGTTCAAGAAGGCGATGCGCCAGAAGCGGTGGTCCCTGACGATCGCCGCGAAGCCTGACGCGGATGGGTCGCCCGTACGCCAGGCGACGCCGGGAGGCGCGTTGCGGCCACCGATGACGATCACGCTGGCGGCAAGTGCGACGACACCGGCGCCCCAGAGGAACACCGTCCGCCATCCCAGTTCGCCT
>DASVCK010000145.1:0-5642 GCA_036381675.1 Trueperaceae bacterium
ATGCAGTTCGACGTCGTCGACCTCCCGGACCTCGAGGCGGAAGGCGGCCTGTTCTCCACGATCCTCCACGAGATGGGCCACGTGCTCGGCATCGGACCGCTGTGGGGCGCCATGGCCAACGACCTCATCGACTACGAGCCCGCCGGCACCGCGTGCAACCAGGTTCCTCCCGGCACCGGCGCGCCCTCTCAGTTCACGGAGCTCCCTGTCTTCACCGGCGAAGAGGCCACGACCCAGCACGAGCTGCTCGGCGGCACCGGCGGACCGCTCGTCGAGGACCAGTACGGCCCGGGCACCCAGTGCAGCCACTGGGACGAGGAGACCTACGCGACCGAGCTGATGACCGGGTTCACCAGCGCCGACGGCAGCGTCGAGCCGCTCTCGGCCATCACGATCGGCAGCCTGCAGGACATCGGCTACACCGTCGACATGGGCGAGGCCGAGCCGTACGAGATCCCGGCAACGGAGGCGAGCATCGCGCCGGCATCGCTGCGCCGCATCTACGACATCACGGGCATCTTCGGGAAGCACGGTCTCGGGCAACTGAGCCAGAGACGCTGACCCCACGGCGTCGCGGCTTCACGGCCGCGGCGCTGGGAAAGAACCAGGAAGCGGCCCCGGGCGAGAACCCGGGGCCGCTTCATCTGCGGGAGGCTGCCATCGCCCTGCGGTGGCGCCGTGGTACCGGCTTCAGTCCCACTCCGCCGTCTCGAGCAGATCGCGCAGCAGCTCCCTGACGGCCCAGAAACCGACCGGCTCGGCGCCACCGTCGGCCCTCACTACCTTGGTCTCCGTCGGCCACTCGACCATCACGTACGAGCTCGGGTTGTCGAGGAACGGGCTGGCGTAGGTGTCGTCGAACTCGGCGAAGCCGATCTCCTCGGCCAGCCTCATCACCTGCCTGAGCGTCGCCAGGTCCACGCGCCCGGTGTGCTCACCCATGCGCTCGACGTTCATCTCGCCGACGTAGGTGAACGTGCCATCCGCCGCGAAGATCGCCGTGAACGCCGGGCAGCCTATGTAGCAAGGCGTCATCTCCAGGCCGATGCGGCTGACCCTGGGTACCGCCGGCGGCGTGGGGGCGCCCGCCACCCCGGGTCCGCACGGCACGCCCATGGGCCCCTTGCAAGGCGTGGCGGCCTGGGCCTGCCCGGAGTCCTCCGCCAGGACGCTGTGCAGGACGGCGAGCTCGCCCGCGCTGCCCGTCGCGCCTACCAGCAGTGCCAGCGAGGCCGCTACAGCCGTTACGAAGCGACGTGACGTCCACCTGGGGGCACCAACCAACGTGTCTCGCATGGCGCGATGTTGTCACGGTGGCGTTAGGCAGCCCATGAAGTACGTGAGGCCGTCTTAACTCATGAGTAAGGGTCTCGTAAGGGTGACGATTCCCACGGTGTCCTGAGCTGGCCGTCTCAGCCTCCCCTCAGGCCTCACATTTTCTGCCGCCTCACAGCCCACAAACTCAAGGGAGCGACCCAGCCACGTCCCACCCCTGCGCTCCCCTCAGGTGAGAGCGTGAGGTCTCGGCGTATCCCCCGCTGGGTGTGCAACCGGAGGAACAGATGAGGAGATTCAGGTTCTGGCTCACAGGGGCCCTGGTGGCGCTTCTGGTAGCTGCTTGTGGCGGTCCGCAACCACCCGCCGAGACGGCGCTGCTCACGGACGTCGACCTCGAGTCGGCCGGCTCGGCGCCCGTCGCCGACCTGGAGACGCTCAGGACCGCAGCCCTCGACCCGGAAGTGGAGGCCGCAGACGTCGCCAGCAGGCAGTCCTTCAACGACCGCTCTTCGTTCGAGCCCAGCGCCGCCAAGCGCCAAGACCCTGCCGCCGGCGACGAGCCCGGCTACATCGCGTTCGCCGAGGAGAGGACCGTCGGCAGCTCCAGCTATCGCATCCGCCTGACCGACGGCGACTCGCAACGCAACGGCACTCTGGTCTACGAGGGCAAGCACGCGATCGAGTCGGTCGCTGTAGACCAGAACGGCGAGCTCATGCTGTTCACCGCCGACATGGGTGCCACTGGGCTCGACCCGTTCCTGTTCGACCTGGCCGGCATCCTCGGCAAGAAGAAGGCCGTGTACGCATTGCCTGGCGCGAGCTCCTTCGACGAGACGGACGTCTCGATGTCCCTCGACGGGAACACGTTCGTCTTCGGTAGCTTCGACAACGTAAGCGGCACCACCAACTACATCGTGCTGTTTCTCGACCGCGCCACCGGTGCCATCAGCGGGAGAGTCTTCAACATCACGTTGGGCGGACTGCCCATCGAGCAGTTCGATCCGTCCGTCTCCGGTGACGGCGAGCAGGTGCTCTTCGTCGCCGACGGCCCCGTCATCCAATCCAGCTTCGGCGCCCAGGCGCTGGTGCGTTTCGCCACGGACGGCAGTAGCGGCGCGCTCGTCTACGCTGGCACCCCGGTCCTCACGACCGGCCTGGGCGATCCCAGCTTCTCGTTCGACGCTGACGCCTTCCTGTTCCGCGAGACGTTCAGCGGCACGAACTTCGTCAGCCTCATCCAGCAATCCACCGGCTCGTTCCTCGACCTGGTGGTCAGCGCTCAGACGGTGAACCACCCCCACCTATCGGCAGACCTGAGCGGGTTCACGTTCGCCCTTGGCGGCACCGTCAGGCGAGCCGACCTCGACCTCGCGGCGCCGAGCCTGACGTTCACCGAGATCCCGCGGGCCAAGCAGTTCCTGGCCTTCGCTCCTTACTGGGCTAACCCGCTGCCACCGCCTCCCCCACCGCCACCGGGCACCGTCATCTACGAAGGCACAACGGTAGGCGCTCCGACGTTCGACCGACCGGACGGCCTGGGCGGCACGATCGGCCCTGTCAACTACCACGCGTTCGCGTACACGGCCGCCGAGACCGGCGTCTACGACATCACCAGCCAGCAGGACTACGACGGCTTCCTCCTGCTCTACCGCGCCCCGTTCGACCCGTCACAGCCACTCGAGAACGTGGTGGCAGGCAACGACGACCGAAGCGGCAACCGCGTCTCGGGCTTCCGCCTGTTCCTCGAGGCCGGCGACTACGTGGTCGTCACGACCTCGTGCGGACCCGAGGGCGACCCGAACTGCGGCCCCAGCGCCGGCAACTTCACGAACACGATCATCCCGCCGCAGCCGGCCGATCCGGACGGGACCCCGGTGGTCCAACTCTTCTCGCTGACCCAGAACCTGTTGGCACCCTCTGAGAACACCGCTATCGAGTGGTTCGTGAGCAGCGGCACTCCGATCACCTGCGAGGTCGACTGGGGCGACGCGAACACGGAGACGGTGCCGTGCGAGGCCGATCCTTCCGGCGTCGAGTCTGCCAGCCACGCCTACGCTGCGGACGGTAACTACGTGATCACGTTCACGGCGACGAACGAGAACGGTTCCGACGAGGCCAAGGCCTTCGCGACCGTCCACACCGACGACCCCACGAAGTTCGACATCGTCGTGGTGTTCGCCAACGACCTGCTCAGCCCCTCGCAGATGGCCGCCTTCCAGGGCGCCGCGGCGCGCTGGTCTGAGGTCATCGCCGCAGACCTCCCGGCCGGCCAACCGGGAGACGTGCCAGCCGACTTCTCGTGCCTCGGAGAACCGCCGTTCAACGGCCACGTCGACGACCTGGTCGTCAGCGCGGCCGGCATCCCGATAGACGGCATCGGCGGCACGCTGGCCCGCGCCGGGTTCTGCGTCCAGAGGCAGGACGGCACCAACGGTACGTTGGCGCCGCTGCCTCTCTACGGCGCCATGCAGTTCGACGTCGCCGACCTCGACGACCTCGAAATCGACGGAGGCCTGTTCTCCACGATCCTCCACGAGATGGGTCACGTGCTCGGCATCGGCTCCCTGTGGCTGCCGAACGGGCTCGTCGACTTCGAGCCCGAATCCGCCAACTGCCGCTCGGCGACCTCGTTCACGACCCCGCCCACGTTCACCGGTACGACCGCGGTGGCGCAGTTCGCGACGGTCGGCGGATCCGGCGGCGTGCCCGTCGAGGACGAGTTCGGCGCGGGCACCCAGTGCAGCCACTGGGACGAGGAGGCGCTCGACAACGAACTGATGACCGGTTTCCTCAACACGGACGCCAACGAACCCCTGTCCGTGATCACCATCGGAAGCCTGGCCGACCTCGGCTACGCGGTGAACCTCGGGGCAGCCGACCCCTACACGGTCCCGTCGAACCGACTGGCCCCGGCCTCCGCGCCGACAGCCTGGGACGAGGTTCTCATCGGCATAGGCAAGGCTCGCCACTAGCTGCCGCGGCTCGAGCAGCCGCGCGCAGCACGACAGTGCTCAGGGCCCCCGCCAATCAGGCGGGGGCGCTTGCCTCTGGGCTATGCTCGCTCGGTACACACCGAGGTCCCGCCCTGGACGCGCCTGCCGCGCGTGAACGAATACCCCTAGCGGAGGAGAGATGTCAGACAGCATCGAGTCGGTCCTGCAAGAGTCCCGCACGTTCGCGCCGCCTCAGTCCTTCAGGTCGCGGGCGCACGTGAAGGACAGGGCCGAGTTCGAGCGGATGTACCGCCAGTCGCTGGATGAACCCGAGGCGTTCTGGGGCACGGCGGCCAAGGAGCTGCTCCACTGGTTCGAGCCTTGGCACAAGGTCCTCGACTGGGATGAGCCCCACGCGCAATGGTTCGTGGCCGGCAAGACGAACCTCGCCTACAACTGCCTGGACCTGCAGGTCGAGCGCGGGCTCGCGAACAAGGTGGCCTTCTTCTGGGAGGGCGAGCCCGGCGACAAGCGCACCTTGACCTACGGGCAGCTGCTCGAAGAGGTGAGCCGTTTCGCGAACGTCCTGAAGTCCAAGGGAGTGGGCTTGGGGGACCGCGTGGCCATCTACATGCCCATGATCCCCGAGGCCATCGTCGCCATGCTGGCCTGCGCCAGGCTCGGCGCCACCCACTCGGTCGTATTCGGCGGCTTCTCCTCGCACGCCCTGGCGGACCGCATCAACGACGCCAAGGCCGAGGTGGTCATCACGGCTGACGGCGGTTACCGCCGCGGGCAGGTGCTACCCCTCAAGCCGGCCGTCGACGTGGCCTTAGCGGATACCCCCAGCGTCCGCAGCGTGATCGTCGTGAGACGCGCCGACAACGCCGTGAACATGGAGGGCGGTCGCGACGAGTGGTACCACGACCTCATGCGGGAGGCCTCCGACGACTGCCCGGCCGTGCCCGTTGATGCCGAGCACCCTGCTTACATCCTCTACACCTCAGGCTCGACCGGCCGACCCAAGGGCGTGCTCCACACCACCGGCGGCTACCAGGTACACACGGCGCTGACGACCAAGTACGTCTTCGACCTCAAGCAGGACGACGTCTACTGGTGCACCGCGGACGTGGGCTGGGTGACAGGGCACAGCTACATCGTCTACGGCCCCATGGCGCTCGGCGCCACCCAGGTGATGTACGAGGGCAACCCCGTCTACCCCGGCCCCGACCGCCTGTGGGAGATGGTGGCCCGCTACAACGTGACGGTCTTCTACACGGCGCCGACAGCCATCCGCACGTTCGTGAAGCTGGGCGCCGAGCACCCGCGGCGTCACGACCTCACCACGCTGAGGCTCATCGGCACGGTGGGCGAGCCCATCAACCCAGAAGCCTGGATGTGGTACCGCCGCGTCATCGGCGGCGACCGCTG
>DASVCK010000146.1:0-12830 GCA_036381675.1 Trueperaceae bacterium
CTCTGGGACGCGGACGAGCGCAACGCCCTGCGGATCGACCTGTGGACGAAGCAGATGTCCGTCGACGACATGAACGACTTCTTCTTCCAGACGCTGATGACGATGGCCGACACCTACGCCAACGCCACGACCTTCACCCCGCTCGCGGGCGAGATAAAGGTCTTCGCGCAGGACTTCGCTCAGAAGGCGGCGCGGGCCGCCAGGCGGAGCATGGGCGAGCCGGGCTAGGACCCGCTGGCGATCACTCGTCCTTGCCGTCCAGCGTGAGCAGCGGCCCGTAGAGATCGGGCCTGCGGTCGCGGAAGAAGCCGAAGCCAGCGCGGAACGACTTGGCGGTAGGCAGGTCGAGGTCGGCGTAGATGACGGTCTCGGACGTCCTGTCTGCCTCGGCCAGGTACTCGCCCCTGTAGTCGCAGATGAACGAGCTGCCGTAGAACTCGGCGTCGCCCTCCTTGCCTACGCGGTTCGCGGCAGCGACGTAGGCGCTGTTGGCGACGGCGTGGCCCACCATCGCGCGGCGCCACATGTCGCGCGTATCCAGTCCACCGGTCTCGTCGGGCTCTGACCCTATGGCGGTGGGGTAGAGCAGTATGTCTGCGCCCTTCAGAGCCATGGCCCTCGCGGCCTCCGGGAACCACTGGTCCCAGCAGATGCCCACGCCCACGCTCCCCACCTGGGTGCGCCAGGTCTTGAAACCGGTGTCGCCAGGGTTGAAGTAGAACTTCTCCTCGTAGCCGGGGCCGTCGGGGATGTGGCTCTTGCGGTAGACGCCGAGGACCTCGCCCGTGGCGTCGACCATGGCGAGGCTGTTGAAGTACGCCTGTCCGGCGTGCTCGAAGAAGGACACGGGCAGCACGACGCCCAGCTCGCCGGCCAGCCTGGCGAAGCGCTCGATGAACGGGTGGTCGTCCACGGGGTGCGCGAGCGCGAACAGCTCCTCGCGCTCCAGCTGTGGGAAGTAGAGGTTCTCGAACAGCTCCTGCAGGAGGACCAGGTCGGCGCCGTCGGCCGCGGCCTCGCGCACGAACTCTTCGGCCTTGTCCAGGTTGTCCTCGAGGACGTCGGTGCAGCTCATCTGCACCACCGCCAGCCGGAACGTGCCCGGCGCCCTCGCGCCGCGCTGCTCGCTCATGTCTCGCTCCTCGCTACCGGCCCGACCGGTTGCTGCTGAGTAACGCAGTGAAAGGCCCCGCCACCGGTTATGAGGCCGCGCGCCGGCAGGCCTATCACGTCCCGGCCGGGGAAGAGCGGCCGCAGCACCGACAGGGCGCGCTCGTCGTTGGGATCGTCGTACACGGGCACGACGACGAAGCCGTTGCCCACGTACCAGTTGGCGTAAGTGAGCGGCAGCCGGTTGGGACCCAGGTAGGCGCTGCGTTGCGGCAACGGCAGCTCGACGATGCCGTAGGGCGCGCCGGCCGGCGTGCGCAGCGCGCGCAGCACCCCTAAGTTCGCTCGCATGGTGGCGTGGTTGGGGTCGTCCTCGTCCTCCTCCACGCTGGCGACGATGACGTCGTCGGCTGCGAACCTGACGATCGTGTCAACGTGGCCGTCGGTGTGGTCGCCCTCGAGGCCCGCTCCCAGCCACACGACCTGCTGCGCTCCCAGCCAGCGCGCCAGCAGCGCCTCGATCTCTCCCTCGCTCAGGCCGGGGTTACGGGTCGGTGTCAACAGGCAGGAGCGAGTGGTGATGCACACGCCGCGCCCGTTGAACTCGAGCGCGCCACCCTCCATGACCGCGTCCACCTGGTAGCGGCGCATGCCGAGGGTGTCGGCCACGGCGCGCGGTGCGCGGTCGTCGTCGTCCCACGGCGCGTACTTGCCGCCCCAGGCGTTGAAGCGCCAGTCCGTGAGGGCGACGCTGCCGTCGGCCTCACGCACGAAGAGCGGGCCGTTGTCCCTGAACCACACGTCGTTGAGCGGCACACGGTGGAAGCGCACGCGGCCCATGTCCGCGTCCGCAGCTGTCAGCCTTTTGCGGGCGTCGCGCTCCGTATCGTCGTCCCTGACGTTCAGGAAGACGGGCTCGTACCGGGAGATGGTGGCCACGAGTCCGGCGAAGTCGCGCCTCGCCACCTCCAGCTGGCCCTCCCAGAGCTCGTCGTCGAACGGCCAGCTGGTCCAGGTGGCAGCATGTGGCTCCCACTCGGCCGGGTACGAGAGTCGAGGCTCGGCGCCTGGGACGGGACGTGTCATCGGAAGGAGATGCTAGCAACTTGGCCGCTCCCAGCCGGTACTCGCGGCCGCCTCGGGTCGCCGTCGACGCGAGGTTCGGAGCCGTAGGCGCTACCCTTACGTGGTGACGAAGCTATCTCTCGACCCCGGCTTCTCGGTCGCCGATGCCGACGAGCTGTACGGCGTGCGGTCGTGGTCCACCGGCTACTTCGGCATCTCGGACCGCGGCGAGGTCACGGTCTCCGACCGGGACGGCGCGCCCGTGCCCATCATCGACATCGTGCGTGACCTGCAGGAGCGCGGGCTCGACCTGCCCCTCACGCTGCGCTTCCCCGACATCATCGAGGACCGCCTAGACCGCATCAACGACTCGTTCGCCACCGCGATCCGCGAGGCCGGCTACGGCGCCCACTACCAGGGCGTCTACCCGGTCAAGGTCAACCAGCGCCGCGTGGTGCTGGAGACGATCGCCGGCTACGGCGCGCGCTACCGAACGGGGCTCGAGGCCGGCAGCAAGGCCGAGCTGGCCCTTTGCCTGGCGCATGACACCCACGACGACGCCCTCTTGTGCTGCAACGGGTTCAAGGACGACGACTTCATCAGGCTCGCCTTGTGGGGCAAGAAGCTCGGCCGCAACGTGATCATCACCCTCGAGAAGGCCGGCGAGCTGGAGCGGGTGTTGCGCATCAGCAAGGAGATGGGGGTGGAACCGTCCCTGGGTGTGCGGTTCAAGACGCACGCCCGCGGCACGGGGCAGTGGGAGTCGTCAGGCGGCGACGACGCGAAGTTCGGCCTCACCGCCGCCGAGCTCGTGCACGTGGTCGAGCGCGTGAAGCGCGAGGGCCTGGCGCATGCGCTCGAGCTGCTCCACTGTCACGTTGGCAGCCAGCTGACCGACATCAGGCGCATCCGCGTCGCGGTGCGGGAGGCCACGCAGGCGTACGTGGAGCTGGCCGAGATGGGCGCACAGGTCAAGTACCTCGACGTGGGCGGCGGCCTAGCCGTCGACTACGACGGCTCGAAGACGACCTACTACGTCTCGGCGAACTACAGCCTGCGCGAGTACGCCGACACCGTCGTCTACACGATCATGGAAGTGTGCGACAACGCGGGCGTGCAGCACCCTGTGATCGTCACCGAGTCGGGCCGGGCGCTGACCGCCCATCACTCGGTCGTGGTCGTGCCCGTCGTCGACGCGATCGGACCCACGCGCGACCCGGTGGAGCTGCCGCCCCTGGACGGCGAGGAGCAGCACCAGCTCGTCAAGGACATGCTCGAGCTGGAGGGACAGGTGACCGCGAAGTCCTACCGCGAGGTGTTCAACGAGGCGGTGGCGAACAAGGAGACGATGCACAACCTGTTCGACCTGGGCTACCTGAGCCTCCTCGAGCGCGCCCATTTCGAGCAGCTCTACAACCGCATCCTCGTCCGCGTGGCCAAGGTGGTCAGGGACCTCGACTACGTGCCGGAGGAGTTCGAGGCGCTGCCCCGCATGCTGGCCGACAAGTACGTCGTCAACTTCTCGGTGTTCCAGACCCTCCCGGACCACTGGGCGATCAAGTCGCTGTTCCCCATCGCGCCCCTCACCCACCTCGACAGGAAGCCGGACCGGGACGCCACGCTCGTGGACATAACCTGCGACTCGGACGGCAAGATCGACAGCTTCATCGACCTGCGCGACGTCAAGCGCACCCTGCCCGTTCATCAGGTGAAGCCGGGCGACAGCTACTACCTCGGCATCTTCCTGACAGGGGCCTACCAGGACGTCCTCGCCAACGCCCATAACCTCTTCGGACGGGTGAACGAGGCTCATGTGCGGCTGACGCCTGACGGCTACGAGGTCGAGCTCTATGTCGAGGGGCAGAAGGCGAGGCGCGTGATCAGGAACATGGGCTTCGAGACGCCCGACCTGCACGCCGCGGTCGCGCAGCAGGCCGAGGAGGTCATGCAGGAAGGTGGGATGTCGGAGGCGGAGATGGCCGATTTCCTGGAGCTGTACGACCGTGAGCTCGTCGGCTACACGTACCTCGAGGCCGTCTGATCTGGCGTCGAGATGAGAGATGACTTCCCGGTAGCCCCCACCGGGACAGAAGATTCTCATGCAAGCCACAAGGGCTTTCATGCCATCGCCCCTAGCATGCACTTCCTGGGCTCCAAGCCTGAGTCAGTGCCCTGGGCAACGACAAGAGAACCTGCGCGCGGCGGGACAGACGTCGTCGTGGGTTCGCGTGCGGTCCTCCTGTAGTAGGGGGGCCGATCGGGCTTTCGGACGCCAGCGAGGCCTGCGGCGCGGTAGCGCGCCGACAGCGCCACAGGGAGGGGAAACATGGAACGTCACGCTATCCACGTAGGACCCAGCACGTTGGCGGGGGGCATCCTGCGGTCCGTCGCCGCGACCGCGGTGGCAGCAGGCTTGGCCCTGGCGTGCGCGCAGGGCATGGATGCTTCGGGCGACCTGCGGGTGCTGGGGTTCGGTCTCCCGGACGAGATCGCCACCGTCAGGGTCGACACGTTCGAGGCGGCGTACCCGGACGTCAACCTCGAGATCACCGAGGGCGCGATCGACCAACAGCAGCTGCTGACCGCCATCGCTTCCGGCCGCCCGCCCGACGTCGTCTACCTCAACAGGGACGACCTCTCCACCTACGCCACACGCGGGGCGCTGCAACCGCTCGACCAGTGCATCGAGCAGGCCGGGATCGACATGAGCCAGTTCAGGCCGGCCGCCACGCAGCCGGTGACGATCGATGGGACCGTGTACGGCATCCCCGAGTTCAACAACGTCATCCTGATGATCATCAACACCGCCGCGCTCGAAGAGGCGGGACTCACCCTCGAGGACGTGGACACCAGCGACTGGGACGCGATCGCCGCTCTCAACGAGCAGCTGACGACCGTCGACGGCAGCAACGTCACCCGCATCGGCTTCGACCCGAAGCTGCCCGAGTTCTTCCCGCTCTGGGTGCGGGCCAACGGTGGCCAGTTGGTGTCGGATGACGGCCGCACCGCGATGCTGAACAGCCCCGAGGCCATAGAGGCGCTCGAGTTCACCGCCGGGCTCCACGAGGCGGCCGGCGGGCGCGGCCCGTTCATGGCGTTCCGCGACACGTGGGACTTCTTCGGTGCCCAGAACCAGGTGGCTGCCAACCAGATCGGCGCATGGCCCATGGAGCAGTGGTACGTGAACGTGCTCGTCGAGTCTTCGCCCGACGCCCCCGTGGCGTTCGCGCCGTTCCTCGACCGCCAGGGCAACCCGCTTTCGTTCGCCACCGGCTCGGCCTGGGCGATCCCCACCGGCGCCGCGAACCCTGAAGCCGCCTGTGCGTGGATGGCCACGATGACGAGCGCCGACACGTGGTACGCCGCGGCGTCGGAGCGGGCCGGCCTCCGCGCCGACGAGGGCAGGACCTACACCGGTACGTACACCGGCAACCTCGCGGCGGACGAGCGCATCTTCGGCGAGCTGGTTCAGGACAGCGGCAACGACGCCTTCGACAACGGCGTCGACGTCATACTGCAGGTCCAGGACGCCGCGTTCTCGATCCCCGCCAACCCGGCCGGAGCCCAGGTGAGACAGGCGTGGACGGACGCCGTCAACCGCGTGCTCAACGGTGAGCAGACTGCCGAAGAGGCGCTCACGCAGGCGCAGGAAGAGGCGCAGGCGGCACTCGACGAGGCATGGGAGCAGTAGGACGAGCGACGCTAGGTAGTGACACGCCCGCCGGAGGCCGAAGAGGCTTCCGGCGGGCCGAGGCGCGCGCCGGGTGGGCGTTCATCTCGCCGTGGGTCATCGGCTTCCTGATCTTCACCGCCATACCCATGCTCGCGAGCCTGTACCTGTCGTTCACGGAGTACGACGTACTGCGTCCGCCGCGCCCGGCCGGGCTGCAGAACTACGCCGAGATGCTGGGCGACAGGCGGCTGCGGCTGGCCCTTTACAACTCGTTCTTCTACACGATCCTCTACGTGCCGCTGTCCATCGCCATCGCCCTGGGGCTCTCCTTGCTGCTCGACCGCGTCACCAGGGCCGCGGGCTTCTTCCGCACCGTCTTCTACCTGCCTTCGCTCACACCGACGGTCGCCGTTGGCGCTCTGTTCCTGTGGGTGCTCAACCCGTCCGTGGGCCTCGTGAACAGGGGCCTGGCCCTCGTCGGCATCGACGGCCCCGGCTGGACGACGGATCCCGCCTGGATCAAGCCGGGACTGGTGGTCATGAGCCTGTGGAGCCTGGGCGGCACCGTCGTGATCCTCTACGCGGCTCTGAAGAACGTCCCCATCACCCTGTACGAGGCCGCGCGCATCGAAGGTGCCTCGATGTGGGCCGAGTTCAGGTACGTCACCCTGCCCATGATCAGCGGAGCCGTCTTCTTCGTGCTGATCGTCAACACGATCGCGGCGCTGCAGGTCTTCGACGAGGTCTACACGATGTACTTCGGGCAGATGGACTCCGGTGCCGCGAGCTCGGCGGCGCTGTTCTACGTGGTCTACCTGTTCAGGCAGGCGTTCGAGTTCCTGAACATGGGCTACGCCTCGGCGATGGCGTGGCTGCTGTTCGTCGTCATCCTGATCATCACGGTGATCCAGCTGCGCGTCAGCAAGAGCTGGGTCTATTACGAGGGGCGGTGACCTAGACGTGGCGCTGGCCGAGGCTGCCGCACCCGGCGGCACTACGGAGGAGTCGCGCGCGGTCGAGACCAGGGGCCGGCGTGTTGGCCGTCTGGTGGGCCGCGGGGTGTTCCTGGCGCTGCTCAGCGCCTGCACCGTGGTGTTCCTGGCGCCATTCGCGTGGTTGGTGAGCGCCTCCCTCAAGTCGCGCTCCGAGGTCTTCAATTCCGAGTGGATACCCGACCCCGTCATGTGGTCGAACTACCTGAACGTCTGGCGCGCCGCGCCGGTCTTCTCGTGGCTGCAGAACTCGGTGATCGTTGGGTTGGTCGGGGCCCTGGCCGTGACGGTGTCGAGCGCGGCCGTGGCGTTCGGCTTCTCCTACTTCCGCTTCCGCGGCCGTGACGCCCTGTTCGGCCTGGTGCTCGCGACGATGATGCTGCCGGGCGCGGTCACGATGATCCCCGTCTACCTGATCTGGAACCGTCTGGGGATGGTCAACACGCTGGTTCCGCTGTGGGCAGGCAACCTGTTCGGCTCGGCCTTCTATATCTTCCTGCTGAGGCAGTTCTACCTGGGGTTGCCGCGTGACCTGTTCGACGCCGCCCGCATAGACGGGGCGAACTACCTGCAGATGTGGTGGCGCGTGGCGCTGCCGCTCACGCGCACGGCTCTGATCGTCGTGTTCATCTTCGAGTTCAAGGCGCTGTGGACCGACCTGCTCAAGCCGCTCATATACCTGTACGACACGGCGCTGTTCACGATGCCGAGGGGCATCAAGACGCTCATCGACCGTTTCGGACAGGGCGGGGAGATGCAGTGGGAGCTGGTGCTGGCAGCCACGACCATCCTCACCGTGCCACTGATCGTGCTGTTCTTCTTCGGCCAGCGCTACTTCATCGAGGGCATAGCCACCACGGGCGCCAAGGGCTGAGCCGGAGCCCTACCCGACGCGAAAGCCGTCCTCAGAACTCGTAGCTGGCGCCGTCGCTGCCCAGTACCGCGCCGTGGAAGCTCTCGCGCGCCTGGTCGAGCCAGGCCTCCTCCTGCCCCTGCAGCGGCGGGAGGTGGATCAGCACCAGCGCCTTCACACCCGCCTCGCGCGCCACACGACCCGCCACGCCCGGCGCGGAGTGGCCCGGTGCCGGGCCGGAGGCCTCGTGGATGAGCAGGTCGGCGCCGTCAGCCAGCTCTACGATCGCGGGCGAGTACTGGGTGTCGCAGGAGTAGGCGAGGACCTTGCCTGAGGCCTTGGCTTCGAACCTGAAGCCCACGACGGGCACCGAGTGGTCTCCGGGCGCCGCGGTGACGACGAGGTCGTCGTTCTCGACCACCAGCGCGCCGTGCTCCTCAGGAAACTCGTGGTACTCGATCTCCGGGTAGTTGGGCCAGCTTTCTATGTCGAAGGCGTCATGGATCCTGCGCGCCTGCGCGATGGCTGGCGCGATGCCGTAGACAGGGAAACGGGCACCGATGCCGGCCAGCCAGAGCCGTTCCATGAGCAGCGGGAAGCCCGCGACGTGGTCGGCGTGCTCGTGACTGACGATGAGGCCCGACAGCTTCGCCAGCGACAGCCCGGCCGCCAACAGGCGATGGGCCGCGTCGCCGCCACAGTCCACGAGGAAGACGGACGGGCCGGCCTCCACGGCCAGCATCGTCGTCGTGCGGCCGCCGTCAGACAGCGCTGCGCCGGTACCCAGCAGGTGAACTGTGGCCACGTGCCCTCCCTAGCACGCCGGATGATAGCGACACGCCACCGCGCCCGATAGGACACCTCGCACATGCTGTAGACCGCGCGTCGGCGCTCAGAGATCGTGCGTCTTGGTCACCAGGACCTTGACCTTGCCCTTGGCGAAGCTCATCAGGTCCTTGCCGAGGCGCTTGTTCTCGTCCGACCGCATGGCCGTCTTGAAGGCAGCGTCATCGGCGAAGGTCATGGTCGCGATCAGGCAGTAGGGGGCCTCGCCGCCGAAGGCGTCCGCCGTGACCCGCAGGAGCTCTAGGCTCTGCAGGCCGGGCAGCTCGCGGGTGAGGGGCGCATGCACGTTCTCGTAGTGGTCCCAGAACTCCTGCTCGTCGTCCGGCTTGTCGTAGATCGCTACCAGCTTGACCACCTAGGTGCTCCCTCCGCTCGCGGCGCCGGCGCGGTCACGTAGCGCCGCGAAGTTGGCCTCGAGCCTGTCCTTCTTCAAGATCACCTGCACGGTGGAGCCCTCGCCGATGAGGTCCCCCAGCTCGCTGTAGACACTGCAGTCGACGTGGACGCGGTTCTTGGCCGTCTCCCGGAAGCGCGCTTCCACGGTGACGCCCATCCCCGGCAGCGCCGACGCCAGGTGAGTGACATCGACCCTGAAGCCGATGCCCTCCTCGTCGTCTTCCAGGTAGGGCAGGATGATCTTGCGGCTGGCCAGCTCCATGTGCTTGGCCATCCAGTAGGTGGCGTAGACGGGGTGGAGCGCGCCCAGCTTGGGATCGTCCTGCTCGAAGTCCACCGTCATCTCCGGCGTGACGACGAGCTCGTGGCGCGCCTGCCTGCCGGCAGGTATCTCCCTCACAGCTTGCGCTCGTCGACGATGCGCCTCAGCTTGCCGCCGGCCGAGCGCGGCGCCGCTCCCGGCGCCAGCAGCGTGACCTTGACGCCGATGCCGACGGTGTCGCGCACCTTGTGCTGTACCTCCCGCGCCAGGCGCTCGACGGGGTCTTCCGGGTTGAGGGCGCCGCCCTCGTCAGGGGTGATGCCGAGCCGGGCGAAAGTGGCCTGATCGAGCTCGAGGCGCAGCTCGATGTCGTCGAGCTTGCGCTCGCGCCTCACGACCAACTGGTAGTGGGCTGACGCCTCCGGGACGTGCTGCAGTACGGCCTCGATCTGGGTGGGGTAGACGTTGACGCCGCGCACGATGAGCATGTCGTCGGTACGGCCGCGGATCATGCCGATGCGAGCGTGGGTGCGCCCGCCCGGCCCCACCTCGCGCGTGAGGCTCGTGATGTCGCCGGTCCAGAAGCGCAGCAGGGGCAGCGCCTCCTTCGTGAGCGTGGTGATGACGAGCACGCCGTCCTGGCCGTCGGGCTTCTGCTCGCCGGTCTCGGGGTCGAGGATCTCCGGGTAGAAGTGGTCCTCCCACACGTACGAGCCCTCGCCCTCGCCCACGGCCTCGTTCGCGACGCCGGGGCCGATGATCTCGGAGAGGCCGTAGATGTTGGTGGCCTGGATACCCAGACCCTGTTGCACGTCCTGCCGTATCGCCTCGGTCCAGGGCTCGGCGCCGAGGATGCCGTACCTGAGCGGGATGTCTCCAGGCTCGATGCCCCTGCGGGCGAACTCCTCGGCCAGCGTCTGGGCGTAGGAGGGCGTGCACGCGATCATCTCGGGTCTCAGGTCCATGATCAGCGTGATCTGCCTGTCCGTCATGCCGCCCGAGACGGGGACCACGCACATGCCCAGCCGCTCGCCACCGCCATGGAGCCCCAGGCCGCCGGTGAACAGACCGTAGCCGTAGGCGTTGTGGAACACCATGCCGGGTTTCCCCCCGGCCGCGGCCAGACAGCGGGCGTTGACCTCGGCGAAGAGCGCCAGGTCGTTCTTCGTGTAGCCCACGACGGTCGGCTTGCCCGTGGTGCCGGAGGAGGCGTGCACCCGGGCCAGCTCGTGCGGCCTGACCGCGAAGAGCCCCATGGGGTAGTTCTCGTGCAGGTCGCGCTTGCGGGTGATCGGAAGGCGCGCGATGTCGTCGACGGACGTGACGCTGCCAGGGTCGATCCCGGCGCCCTCCAACGCCTGCCGGTAGAAAGGCACGCGATCGTGCACGTAGCGCACGAGCCTGGCCAGCCGTTCGCCCTGCAGGGCCCTCAACCGGTCCTGCGGCATGGTCTCGATCTGCGGGTCGAACATCCGTCCTCCCAGTTCTGGATTCCTAGACGCGCTCCACGACCATGGCTATGCCCTGGCCGACGCCTATGCACATGGTCGCGAGGCCCACTTCCACGTCCGTCTTCACCATCTCGTGGAGCAGCGTCGTCAGGATGCGTGCTCCGGAGCAGCCGAGCGGATGCCCCAGAGCGATCGCCCCGCCGTTGGGGTTGACCCTGGCGTCCTCTTCGTCCAGTCCGAGCTCACGCAGCACGGCGAGCGTCTGCGCCGCGAACGCCTCGTTGAGCTCGATGAGGCCGACATCGTCGAGCGATATGCCTGCCCGCTCCAGTGCCGTGCGGGTCGCCGGCACGGGCCCGATGCCCATGATGCGGGGCGGCACGCCCGCCACGGCCGTCGACACGACCCGTGCCAGCGGCTTCAGGCCGTGCGCCTGCGCGTAGTCAGGCGAGGCTACGAGCAGTGCCGCGGCGCCGTCGTTCAGGCTGCTCGAGTTGCCCGCCGTGACCGTGCCGCCGGCACGGAACGCCGGCCGCAGCTTCCCGAGCGCCTCCATGCTGGTGTCGTTCCGAGGTCCCTCGTCGGTGCCCACGAGCGTCGTCTGGCGTTTGGTCACGACCTCTACTGGCACGATCTCGTCCGCGAAGCGGTCCGCCGCGATGGCCGCCGTCGCCTTCCGGTGACTGGCCAGGGCGTAGGCGTCCTGCTCGTCGCGCGAGATGCCATGCTCCTCAGCCAGGTTCTCGGCGGTCTCGCCCATGGACTCCGTGCCGTACTCCTCGGCCATGCGTTGGTTGACGAAGCGCCAGCCCAACGACGTGTCGTACATCGTCGTGGAACCGGTGGCGTAGCCCCTCTCAGGTTTCGGCATCGCCCACGGCGCGCGGCTCATCGACTCGACGCCGCCGCCCACGAACAGCTCGCCCTCGCCCAGCTTCACCCCGCGGGCGGCTTGCGCCACCGCGTCAAGGCCGGAGCCGCAGAGACGGTTCACGGTCACGCCAGGGACGCTCACAGGGTAGCCGGCCAGGAGAGCGGCCATCCGGGCCACGTTGCGGTTGTCCTCGCCGGCCTGGTTGGCGCACCCCAGCACGACGTCGGCGACGTCCCGCTTGGGCGCTCCCGCCCTTTCTACGACTGCGCTCAGTACCGTCGCGGCCAGGTCGTCAGGCCTGACGGGGGCCAGGGCGCCCCCGTGCCGGCCGACCGGAGTGCGCAGCGCCGCTACCAAGTAGGCGTCACGAACGCTCATGTCTCCTCGCCCTCCATCGTGCCCCGCGGCAAGCGCCTCGCGCCGAGCGCGGCGAGCCTCGCCAACCAGGGATGAGGCGCGAACCGCGCGTCGGATGTCTCGTCCTGTAGCGACCGAAGGGCAGCGTGTACGTCTCTCAACCCTAACGCCTCGCCCCACTCCAGTGGGCCCGCCGGGTAGTTGACCCCGAGCCGCATGGCCAGGTCGAGCTCGGCAGCCGTCGCCAGGCCCTCGGTGAGCGCCCTCACCGCCTCGTCGAACAGCCTGGCGACGACCCGGAACGCCGCGCCCCCGGGGATATCGGGCAGCATCACGACGCTGGCCCCGGCCGCCTCCAAAGCGACCCTGGCCGCTTCCACCACCGGCGCCGGCTGCTCACCGGGCAGCGAACCGGCCGCCATGAGCTCGACCGTGAGGGGGCCACCGCCGGGCACCGGCACGAGACTGAAGCCCAGCTTCTCCCGCGCGGCCGCTGCGCTGTGCCCCCACGTGAGCACCGCCCGGTGCGTGACGCCGTCGCCGGCCGGGGCGTCGAGCCGGGCATCCAGTACCAGGCTGGCGGCCGCAGGGTCGGCCGTCAGGGGAAGCGCCGCCCGTAGCGCCGCCGCCACGCTGCCCTCGCCGACGACATGGAAGGCGGGTGTTGTCCCCAGCCGTAGGGGCGCTCGCCCCGCAACGTCCGCGCCCCTCTCCCTCGGGCTCGATCCGCTCGATCCATGGGCGTCCGGCGCCCGACCCGTTCGGTCACCGCCATCGTCGTAGGTGTAGAAGCCGCGCCCGGTCTTGCGGCCCAGGAGACCTGCCTCGACCATCGCGCGCTGCAGAGGGTGCGGGCGGAAGCGCGGCTCCTCATAGAAGGCGCGGTACACGCTCTCGCTGGCCGCGAGGTTGACGTCTATGCCGATCAGGTCGAGGAGCTCGAACGGGCCC
>DASVCK010000147.1:0-36551 GCA_036381675.1 Trueperaceae bacterium
CTGACGATCACGACCGAGGTCATGTGGGGATCGTGCGAGCCCATGGCCGCTCCCACTCCCCTCGGTCCGCTACTGGACTTCGCTGGCGAGCTGGTCGAGGAGTTCCAGGATCTCATCGGCTGGCGCGCACGGCGCTACCGCCTGTTCACGAGCGTCCTCGCTTCCTTGAAGTCTGCAGAGCGCCACAGGCTGCTCGTCTTCGAGGACCTGCACTGGGCGGACGAAGCCACTTTCGACCTGCTGCGCTTCCTGAGCCGGCGGATCGCAGAGGCGCCCGTTCTACTGGTGGCCACCTACCGCGACGACGAGCTGGGATCCGAGCACCCTCTTAGGCAGCTACTAGGTGACCTGGCTGGTGCCGGTGCCGTACATCGCCTCAAGGTCCCACGCCTATCTCTTGAAGCGGTTCGTGCCATGGCCAGCGAGCTGAACGTAGATCCCGTCGAGCTCTACGAACGCTCCCTCGGCAACCCCTTCTTCGTCACGGAGGTGGTCGCCGCGGGAGGAGAGCGGCTGCCAGAGAAGGTGGCCGACGCCGTCGCCGCCCGGGTCTCGAGACTGTCCCCCGCGGGACGACGCGCCCTCGAGCTGGCCAGCGTGCTGCTGAGACAGGAGCTGAACGTTCACACGTTCAGCGCGCTGGTCTCGGACGCTTCAGCCTTGGACGAGTGCATAGCGCGTGGGCTTCTCGTTGGCAACGGCAGCGACTTGGCGTTCCGACACGACCTGGTGAGAGAGGCCGTGGAGAGCTCGTTGCCGCCCGGCCGCAGGCGTGAGGCCCACGCTGCGGTTCTGGCGCATCTCGAGCCACGAGAAGCGTTGGCCATGGTCTCGATACCGCCGGGCGCCGCGAGAGCCTCGCTGCTCTGGCCCACCACGCGACGGAAGCCAACGATGTGGCGGCGATCCTGCGTTACGCGACGGCCTCTGGCCGGCTGGCCATGAAGTACCAGGCCAACCGCGAGGCGCGCATCCAGTTCTCCCGCGTCGCGCCATACGCGCACCTGCTCCCGCTGCCCGAGCGGGCGCAGATGTACCAGGACTACGCCAAGGTCTCTTGCATCACAGGTAACTACGAGGTCAGCGTCGAGCTGTGCACCACCGCGGTCGAGCTGTGGCGCGCGGCCGGCCGCAGGGCCCGCGCCGCCGACGCCCTCGTGTGGTTGGCACAACCCTGCAGTTACCTGGGGCGAGACGCGGCCTTCTGGCAGGCGATCGATGAGGCCGAGGAGCTGATCGAGGACACGACCCTCTTCGTAGAGCTGGAGGAGGCGGCCAGTCGAACCGACGAAGCGGACGGCGACGAGAGTGCCCTTGAAGCGGCAGCCGACCTACGCGCGCTCCTCGACACGAAGGTGCGCGTCTACCAGACGCGTGGCGAGGACAGCTACCCCAACGTCGAGGACATCCTCTACTGGGCACGTAAGTGCGCGGAGTGCTACCAGCGCTACGGTCACCTGAGAGCGCTGGCTAGCGAGCACCGCTTGAAGGCCTACGCTCTAGCCGCCACGGACCGCTTCCGCGTGGCGTTGAGAGAGTCCGCCAAGAGCCTCGACATCGCCAAGGCGAACGACTTCGACGACATAATCGGGACCGGCCCATTGATCCTGGCCAAGAGCCTGGGTGTCGAGCTGCGTTTCGCACTCGCCCTCCCCCTGCTGGTAGGCGTTGCGGAGGCCTCCAGGAACTGGGAGGCCGATTACCTCCTCAACACGGCCGAGGGTCTCCTCGCGCTCGCACACTTGTACCTCGGTGATTGGGTCGCCGCTGAGGAGAACGCCCGGCCCGTCCTGAAGAGACGTGAAGCGACTCCTGTCTCCCTCGCGCGGGTGCTCATTGCGCTGGGCCGCCTCCGCGTACGCCGCGGCGAACCGGGCGCCGATGAGTTCCTCGACGAGGCCGCGCTCGTCATCCAGAAGTTCGGCAAGGGCGGCCTGTGGTCCATGCTGTGCGCTGCCAGGGCAGAAGCCGCTCTGGCCGCGGGCGACCCGGACTTGGCGCTCCATCACGCGTCGCCCGACGAAGCTTCGTTCGACGCCCGTCCGCCGGCCACCTATAACGCGGAGCTGGCCTACTGGCGTTGGAAGGCGGGCGGCGCTGCGACCAGGCCCCAGTGGTCGACAGGCCCGTTCCTGTGGCAGATGTCCGGCCAGCCCGGCCGGGCGGCAACGCGCTGGCGGCGCCTGCAGTACCCGTTCGAAGAGGCGATGGCGCTGTCGGATTGCGGCGACGCTGCCAGCCTGACTCGGGCGTACGACCTATTCGATCGGCTCGGAGCCAGGCCGGCCGCCGCAGCGGTCGCCGGCAAGCTGCGGGGAGCGGGCGCGCCGGTGCCGCGGGCGCACGCAGCCGTCACCCCGGCCAGCCTCACGCCCAGGGAACGTCAGGTGCTGGAGCTGATGAGTCAGGGGCTACGCAACGCCGATATCGCGAAGGTGAACCGCGTCAGCCCGCGGACGATCGATCATCAGGTGTCCGCCGTGCTGTCAAAGCTCGGCGCCCGCACCCGCACGGAAGCAGTGTCCCTGGCGGGAAGCCTCGGCATCCTCCCATCAACGAGTGAGGGACGGCTGCAGACGTAGCCGTCCCTCGACCGCGGCAGGTGACCGCCCGACGCGGCGACACAGCCTCAGTGCTGGTGTACACCCACTTCGACATCGCAGTCGGCGGGCTCCGCTACGCCCTCTGTGATGGTCAACGGGCCCTCGGCAGGGATCTCGAAGAAGGTCGCCATGAAGACCGTCGGCACGTCGGCGGCGTTGTACGCCGTGTGGACGTTGCCGCGCCCCGGGTCCACGAAGACTGTCCCGGCTGGATAGTGCCGTTCTATGCAGTCGTTGGCGGGCACGTAGACGAGCTCGCCTTCCATGATGTTGACGAACACCGGACCTGGGTGGGTGTGCCACGGGAACCGCGCGCCGGGCTGAACCGTGATCTTGGCGGTGACGTTGCGGCCGGGCTCGGCCACGCTCAGCGTGATCGTCTCGCCGTCCTGGAGGCCGATCGTCAGGTCGAACGAGACGGCGTCCGTGAACTCGGCACGGCTGGTGAGCGGCTCCAGGGCTATCGGTGCCGGTTCGGCCTGAGCGGCCAGCTCAACGCCGCCTTCCGCAGCCGGCGGCCGCACGTTTCCGGCTAGCGCGATGGTGAAGAGCAGGCTCGCGATGACCAGCGCTACGAGCAGCCTCCAGCTGACCTTGCCCGCACTCATCCGTTCGTCTCGGTGGTTCATCAGTTGCCTCCGCTTACCGTGGTGAAAGGTCTTCCCTCTTGCCGCCACGCCGCGACGCCGCCGTCGAGGTGCGCGACGTTCTCGTATCCCAGTTCCTGTAGCGCCTTGGCGCCCAACGCCGAGCGCGAGCCGGCGGCGCAGTAGAGGATGATCCGCTTCCTCGGGTGCAGGGCCGGGATGTGGTACTTGGTCGAAGGATCGGCGTGGAACTCGAGCATGCCGCGAGGGGCCAGCAGCGCTCCAGGTATGACGCCGGCAGCCGTCTCGGTGGGCTCCCGCACGTCCACCAGGACCACCTCGTCCCGCTCCAGTTCCGCCGCGACCTCCCCTGGGGACAGGTTCTCGAGCTGCTCCTTGGCGAGGCGGATCATCTCCATGACGCTGACCATGCATCCTCCTTCCCGCGGTGTTCCCGCGCAGCGTCATGGTTCGACGCGCGAGGTCGCGGCGGCATCGGCGGGAGTGCCTAGCCGGGCCGGGGGGAGATGCCTATGCAGGAGCCAAACTGGGTATGGGCAGCCGACGCGACCACCTATCGCGCCGCGTCGGCATCTGCCGGTATCCGACATGTATGTCGAGAGCCCAGCCGAAAGCTGGGCTCCTCATGACGGCTCGTACGAGCGGTCTTCGTTTGGTAGGCGCGGGCAGGATTGAACTGCCGACCTCTACAGTGTCAATGTAGCGCTCTCCCACTGAGCTACGCGCCTATGTTGTCGTCCCCGATCTTATGGCATCTTGGCCATGCCGTTATCGGGCCGTCACCTTCGCCGTCGCCTTGGGCGCCTCGTGCAGAAGGTTGGAGGCGCCGACCGGATTCGAACCGGTGAATCGAGGTTTTGCAGACCTCTGCCTTACCACTTGGCTACGGCGCCAAGGCAAGAGAGAGTACCACGTGCTCGGAAAGGTTGGCAATCATCGGATACGGGTCCTGAGCGCCTTCTCGGCCACCCATCCGGTCGATCAGGTATACGATCGCTAATGATCCACTCATGAGAGTCAAACCTTCTCCAAGCGCCACCTTCGCTATTGCTCGTGCACTGCTCGGTGTGGGCGCCTGGCTGACGTTGGTGGTGGCGTGTGGCGGACCGCCACCCGGCGGCGACGGTACGCCGCCGAAGGTCGTCAGCACGGTCCCGGCCGATGGGGCAACCGGGGTGGCCCTGAACCGGTCCGTTGTGATCACGTTCTCCGAGCCGATGGACCGGGCCAAGACGCAAGCCGCGATCGTCTGGACGCCCGACCTGGACTGCGGCTTCACGTGGAGCACCGACTCGACTCGCCTGACGTGCCAGCCGCAGCCAGCGCACCAAGCGGACACCCAGTACGACATCACAGTCGCCGTCAGCGCTACGGACGTCGCGGGGGTTCCCCTGGCAGCGGCGTACCGGTTCAGCTACACCACCTCGGCCGAGGTACTGAGCGCCTGCGTGTTCGGCTCCGTAGAAGCGCGGTTCGGGTCGTGCGTATTCGGCCCCTGACGTGACCTGGGATATCTGCGGTGTGGCTACCTCCGCACGTGCCAGACGTGCGGTAGCTGTGAGGAGTTGGCAACGTGAGACGACGCAACCGGTTCGCCCTGAGCATCGCCCTTGTTCTCGTCTGCGCGCTCGGCGTATTCGTGTTGGCGCAGGTGTCTTTCAACCCGGCTAACTTCCAGGCAGGCGAGGTCGTGTCAGCGAGCGCGTTCAACGACCTGCTCAACGACAACTTCACCGCGGTGGGCACTGCCATAGCGGGTCTGGAGGCAGACAAGCAGGAACGCGTCAGCGGAACGTGCGCCGAAGGGTCCGCGGTGCGCGTCGTGGGCTCAGACGGTTCGGTGACTTGCCAGGTCACAGGAACTCTCCAGCTGCCCTTCCACGGCAGCTCTGCTCCTCCGTCCGACGGAGCGATACTCGAGATCGGCGCGAGTTCCCCCGGCGGCACGACGGCCAAGCTCACCTCGATGCTCGGCACTGGGCTGATAGTCGAGGATGCGGCCACTGGCGTGTTCGTCGACGACGCGGTCCAGTACGGTCTGAGGGTGGGCAGCGGTGCGCAGACCGGCCTGGAAGTGGACTCGGCCACCGTCTATGGCGTCCGGGCAGGTTCCGCCGTGATCGGCGGGGACTTCTCCGGCGGGGCGCTGGGTGTCATCGCGCGATCCGAAAGCGGCGCCGCGCCGGACGTGATGCTGGGTAGCGCCGGTGCGGACGACCCGGGCTGGTTGGCGGCTACGGAGTCCCCAGCGAGCGACATGCACCTGACCAGTAACGGCGACGTTCGCGTAGAGCTGGACGCCGACGGTGCCGAAGTGAGCACGTTCCTGGTGGTGGACGACGCCGGCGACATGGTCTTCAGCGTCAACGAGCTGGGCATGGCGTTCGTCGACGGCACGCTGACGGAACTCTCCGACGAGAAGTCGAAGCGACAACGTGGGACCGTCGATCGGCAGTCAGTGCTTGCCGCGTTGTCCGAGCTACCGATCACGTACTGGTCGTACCTAGACGACCCGGAGGTGACCCACATCGGGCCGACGGCCCAGGCTTTCGGTCAGGCATTCGAGGTCGGAGCGAATAGCACTTCCATCAGCACCATCGATCGTGATGGTGTGGCGTTGGCTGCGATCCAGGGTCTGCACGAGCTCGTGCTGGCGCAGCAGGCGGAGATTCGCGAGCTCGAGGCCAGGCTGGCGGCGCTGGAGTCGCGGCCCTGAGTCGACGTTCGCGGCCCAATTCGCGTCCACGACGCTCATAAGGCATCCGCTGCGTCATCCGACGTGGCCCGGTTCACACGCCGCCCGAGGATGCCGAGCCGGCCCCGGGGCCCGCGTTAGACTCGGCTGATGTCCGGCCAGGTCACCCGCTTCGCCCACCTTCACCAACACACCGCGTACTCCCTCCTGGACGGCGCCGCCCGCATCTCCGAGCTGGTCAAGTGGGTCAAGGAGGTCTCGCCTAACGACCCGGCGGTGGCCATGACGGACCACGGCAACATGCACGGGGCGGTGGAGTTCTACAAGACGTGCGTCAAGGAGGGCGTAAGACCGATCATCGGCTTCGAGGCCTACGTGGCGCCGGGCTCCAGGTTCGAGAAGCGGCGCGGCTCGGCCAAGCTCGACGGCGGTTACTACCACCTGACGCTGCTCGCGAAGGACTTCAAGGGGTACCAGAGCCTCTGCCGGCTCTCCAGCCGCGCATACCTCGAGGGCTTCTACATGAAGCCGCGCATCGACATGGAGCTGCTACGTGAGCACTCCGAGGGCGTCATCGCGCTCTCCGGCTGCCTGGGGGCCCAGATCCCCAGGGCGATCCTGGACCTGGGGCCCGACGAGGGCGAGCGCCTGTTCAAGGAGCACCTCGACATCTTCGGCGCGAACTTCTTCGTCGAGATCCAGGACCACGGGCTCGAGGAGCAGCGGCGCCTCAACCCCGTGCTGAAGGAGCTAGCGACCCGCTACGGCGTCGGGCTCGTCGCGACGAACGACGGCCACTACGTCAAGCGCGAAGACGCCCACGCCCACGACGTGCTCCTCGCCATCCAGACCAAGGAGATGGTCTCGAACGAGGACCGCATGCGGTTCCCGTGCGACGAGTTCTACGTCAAGACGCCCCAGGAGATGGCGGCGGCGATCCCCGAGAGCGAGTACCCGGGCGCGATCGACAACACGAACGCCATCGCCGACATGGTGACGCTCGAGCTGCCCATCGGCGCCAAGCGCGTCTACCAGATGCCGGAGCTGAAGCTGCCGGAGGGCGTGACGCTCGCCGACCAGCTGAGGGTCGACACCTACCGCGGGCTCATGCGGCGCTACCCCTCGCTCACCGAAGCGGTCCTGCGCGAGTACCTGGCCGCCGCTGCCGCGAACGAGCGCACCGCGCCCGCGCTGGGTGTCCTGCCGCGAGGCACGTCACCCTCCAGCGCCGAGCTCGACGACGTCCTGCTGGCACTGGCGAAGGCCGGCGAGGCCAGCCGTCTCACGCCGGAGGAGCTGGAAGGCGACGACGAAGCCGGGGTCAGGCTCCGCGGCGGTTACAGCTACCCACACGTGGCGGCGCTGAAGCACAGGCTCTCCGACGCCGGGCAGCGTCAGGCGGAAGACGCCGACGCGTGGACGGTGCTACAGCGCTGCGAGTACGAGCTCGCCGTCGTCATCTCGATGGGCTTCGCCGACTACTACCTCATCGTCGCCGACTTCATCAACTGGGCCAAGAGCCAGGGCATCAGCGTCGGGCCCGGCCGCGGGTCCGGCGCGGGCTCGATCGTCGCTTACGCCATAGGCATCACCAACATCGACCCCCTGCGGTTCGGGCTCCTCTTCGAACGCTTCCTGAACCCTGAGCGCATCTCGATGCCGGACTTCGACATCGACTTCTCCGACGTCAGGCGCGGCGAGGTCATCGACTACGTCCGCGAGAAGTACGGCGACGAGCGCGTGGCTCACATCGCGACGTTCGGGACCATGGCGTCAAGGGCAGCCATCAAGGACGCCGCGAGGGTCCTCGACGTGCCGTACGCCGAGTCCGACAGGGTAAGCAAGCTGGTGCCCGTCGTCATGGGCCGCAGCGTGAAGATCGAGGACGCGCTCAGGGACGTCCCGGAGCTGCGGGAGCTGTACGAACAGGGCGCCAAGAGCTACATCGACGTGGCGCGCACGCTCGAGGGCCTGACACGGCACGCCTCCGTGCACGCGGCCGGCGTCGTGATCGCGCGGGACCCCGTCACTGACCTAGCGCCCGTCTTCCGTTCCGGCGACGGGCCGGTGGTCGTGCAGTACGACATGAGCTCGGTCGAGGAACTGGGCTACATCAAGATGGACTTCCTCGGCCTCAGGACCCTGTCGTTCATCGAGGCCGCGCGGCGCATCGTCAAGGACTCCAGAGGCGTCGACCTGGACCCGGACGCGTTCCCGCAGGACGACCCCGCCGTCTTCGAGCTCCTCTCGAGGGGCGACGCGGCGGGCATCTTCCAGTTCGAGTCGCCTGGCATGGTCGACACGCTCAGGAAGCTCAAGCCCAAGCGCATCCAGGACCTCATCGCCGTCAACTCGCTGTACCGGCCCGGTCCCATGGAGAACATCCCCGCCTACATCAGGCGTCACCACGGCCAGGAGGACGTCGACTACTCGGACTTCCCCAACTCGGCGCACCTGCTCACCCCCATCCTCGAGGAGACCTACGGGATCCCCGTCTACCAGGAGCAGGTGATGCAGATCGTGCAGGCCGTGGCCGGCTACTCCCTGGGCCAGGCCGACATCATGCGCCGCGCCATGGGCAAGAAGAAGGCCGACGAGATGGAGCGGCAGCGCGCCGTCTTCCGCGAGGGCGCAGGCAAGAAGGGCATCGACGCCCGCGAGGCCGACCGCATCTTCGACCTGCTCGAGCGCTTCGCCAGCTACGGGTTCAACAAGTCCCACGCCGCTGCGTACGTGCTCCTCTCCTACCAGACGGCGTATCTCAAGGCCCACTACCCGGTCGAGTTCGCCGCGGCGTTGCTGACCGTCGAGCGCGGCGATTCAGACAAGGTCGCCCAGTACGTCGCCGACGCGAGGCACATGGGCGTCGAGGTGCTGCCCCCCGACATCAACCTGTCCCGTGCTGACTTCACGCCCGACGGCGAGGTCGTGCGCTTCGGCCTGTACGGCATCAAGAACGTGGGCGAGGCGGCGGTGGACCACGTGATCGCCGAGCGCGTCCGGGCCGGTCACTTCAAGGACCTCTACGACTTCTGCGCGCGGGTTGACACCACGCTGGTGAACAAGCGGGCCGTCGAGTACCTCGTCAAGGCCGGAGCTTTCGACCGGCTCGCCGCCGGCAACGCTCCCGCGGCACCCGAGCGCGGCGCTGCGCTCGCGGCTCGGGCGGCACTGCTCGCCAACCTCGACCTAGCCGTGCGCTGGGGCGCCGCCAGACGCGAGCAGCACGAGAGCGGCCAGCTGGGGCTCTTCGGGGACACCGAGGTGGCGCCACCGAGCCCGGTCGAGGCGGGTGAGGTGGAGGAGCTCGAGATGCTCCGCTACGAGAAGGAGGCGCTTGGCATCTACCTCTCGGCGCATCCCATGGCCTCTTACCCCGGTCTGGTCGAGGCCGCCACGTGCCATGTGGCGCAGGTCGACGCCTACTTCAAAGACTGTCTTGACAACGGTCACCAGGGGCGCGTCAGGCTGGCCCTCGCCGGACTCGTGCAGAACGTCGTCAAGCGGCCCACGCGCAAGGGTTTGATGATGGCGCGCTTCGAGCTGGCGGACGAGACCGCCAGCCGCGAGGTCGTGGCGTTCGGACGCACCTACGACGACGTCGCCCCACTGCTCGAGGAGGACGTGCCCGTCGTCCTGGTGGCAGACGTCTCCGAGGACGGTGACGCCACGCGTCTCGTGGCCGACCGGCTGATCCGCTGGGACAAGCGCGGCGAGGCCGAGTCGCAGGTGCCGGAGGTGGCAGTGGTCTCGTTCCGGCTCGACCGCGTGGCGGAGCACCAGCTGCTCGAGTTCAGGTCGCTGCTGGACGAGTTCGCCGGCCGCACTCCCGTGAGGCTGGCCGTGAGCACGGACGACGGCAGGTACCTCTACGACGTCGAGGGAGCGGCCGTCGACGCCGGACGCCTCGAGGAGCTGAGGGCCACGTGCCCGTGGCTGAAGGCGTCCCTGACAGTGGACAAGCGCGCCCTCGTGGCGAGCCGCGCCGGGCGCAACGGTTTCGACCGGCGCCCGCGTGAGGCGCCGGTCGAGGTGCCGTTCTGATCGTCAGCGCCCTTCTCGAGGAGCGCTACGGGTCCTAGCTGACGCCCACCTGCGTGTGGCGCAGCGAGTCCACCTGGGTCTGCCGCGTGACGTCCGACTGAGTGCCGCGGGACTCGTCGTGCGTCTGCCTGCTGACGTCAACCTGCGTGGCGGCCATCTTGAATGCCTGGCTGCTGGTCGCGGCCGAGTAGCCGGTCTCGTACTCGATGACGCCCTGGGCGTAGAGGTCGGCGAGGTGGTCGTCGAACGCCTGCATCCCGTCGAGCCTCGCCTCCTTGAGCACGTCGTAGAGCTCGGGGGTGCGTTCCTCGTCCCGGATCATGTCCTTCACGCGCAGGGTGCCCTTGAGGATCTCGGTGGCGGCGACGCGCCCTCCGCCCACGCGGGGCAGGAGGCGCTGGGAGACGATGCCGACCAGGGACTCGGCGAACAGGACCCTGGCGGTCTCGCGCTCGTGCGGCGGGAACAGCTCGATCATGCGGTTGATCGTGCGCACCGAGTCCTGGGTGTGCAGTGTGCTGAACACCAGGTGGCCTGTCTGCGCGGCCGAGAGGGCCGCTGCAGCCGTGGCGTGGTCACGGATCTCGCCGATCATGATCACGTCGGGGTCCTGGCGCATGGCCGCGACCAGCGACTCCGAGAAGGACGGGGCGTCCATGCCCAGCTCGCGCTGTACCACGATGGATCGCTTCGAACGGTGGAGGTACTCGATCGGGTCCTCGACCGTGACGATCATCTTGGCGTGAGCGCTGTTGATCTCGTCGATCACGCGGGCGAGCGTCGTCGACTTGCCGGAGCCGGTGGGGCCGGTCACGAGGACGAGGCCCTTCTCCTGCTGCTTGAAGTGGTCGATCGTCTCCTGCGGCAGGTTCACGACCTGCAGGGCGCTCTCCTCCGAGTTGATGATCCTGAGCACGGCGCTCACGGAGCCGCGCTGCCTGAAGAGGTTGACGCGGAAGCGGCCCATGCCGGGGACGCTGTACGCGAGGTCGACCTGCTGCTTGGCCGCGAACTGCTGCTTGTGCTGTTCGTTGCACATGAGCTCGACGAGCGCCTCGGTCGCCTTCGGCGTAAGGGCGATGTCGTTCATCGGCCGGAGCTTGCCGCTCACGCGCATCATCACGGGAAGCGGGACGTGGAGGTGGATGTCGGAAGCGCCCGCCTCGATGGCTTGTTTGAGAAGGTCGTTGAACCGCATGACTCAGACCGTAACCAACGGTCCCTTACGGCCTTCTCGCCTGATTCTTACGCCGCTCTTACTCCGGTCTCCGAAGTCGGTGAGTACACTTGCGGGGCATGCAACCCACCTACAGCAGTGCACACGCAGAGGCATCCGCTGCCCGCACGTCGGCCGTGGTCGGCGCCTGCACCCCGGACCTGGGGCGGCGCTCTCCATGAGGATCGTCGCCCTGCTACTGGCGGTCGCCCTCATCGTCATCAGCGGCTTCTGGTTGGCCCGCGACCGCTCGGGCGGAGCCGGAGGCGACGCCGCCCTCACGCCAGCGGCAGCTCAGGGGACCGACCAGGGCGCCCAGGACGACGCGGCCGAGGATGGCGTCGCCGGCGAGGCCGATGAGGCGGCGCAGGGTCCGCTGCCCGCCGGCTACGAGCCGGTCGATTACGTGGTCGAGGAACCCAAGCGCCTGTTCGACGCGGCCGGCGACGTGCTCGAAGACGGCATGGACTACGTGGCCGCCATCAGGACCAACAGGGGCGACATAGTCGTCGACCTCTACGAGGACCGGACGCCCGAGACCGTCAACAACTTCGTGTTCCTCGCCCTCAACCGCTACTACGAGCACGTGCCCTTCCACAGGGTCATCGAGGGCTTCATGGCTCAGGCCGGCGACCCCACCGGCACGGGCACCGGCGGCCCCGGCTACCAGTTCGAGGACGAGATCGTGGAGGGGCTCGAGTTCGATCGCCGCGGACTTCTGGCCATGGCCAACGCGGGGCCGGGCACGAACGGCTCCCAGTTCTTCCTGACGTTCGACGCGACCCCTTGGCTCAACGGCGCCCACACGATCTTCGGTGAGGTCCTCGCCGGTGACGCCGTGCTCGACGAGATCACCCGCGTCGACCCGCAGCAACCCAGCGCCGTAGCCATGACGACCGACACCCTCGATGAGCTGGCGGCCAAGGGCGTGGAACTGCCCGGCGCCGGCGACCAGACCGTGGCGTCGGCCATCGAAGAAGCCCTTGGCACCGCGCCGGTCGCCGGCCAGTCGTTCACCGTGGCCGGGTATCGTGGGGTGCTTGGAGCCGTCGGCGGAGAACCGGCGTACGGCTTCTTCCTCGAGCCCGACGAGATCGAGAGCGTGGTCGTTGGCGTGAGGCCGGCAGGCGAGTAGGTTCTGCTCGCCTGGTTCGTGCCTGGGGACGATGCGGAGGTAGTGATGACGGATACGGGTGCGGGTGACGGCGTCTATCAGACGCTCGAGCCGCTGAGTGCCGAGCGGCGGACGCAGTTCGCTCGGGCCGAGCAGGTCCTCGAGCAGGGCGCCGATTACCGCGCTGTGATCGAGACCAACAAGGGGCGCATGGTCATCGACCTGTACCAGGACGATGCGCCGCAGACGGTCAACAACTTCGTGTTCCTGGCCCGCAACGGCTACTACGACGGAGTGAAGTTCCACCGCGTCCTGGAGGACTTCATGGCCCAGACCGGCGACCCCACCGGAACCGGTCGAGGCGGTCCGGGCTACGAGTTCGGCGACGAGTTCAAGACCGGCCTCAGGCACGACGCCAAGGGTGTCGTCAGCATGGCCAACGCCGGGCCCGGCACGAACGGCTCGCAGTTCTTCATCACGTTCATCCCCACGCCCTGGCTCGACGATCGCCACACGGTGTTCGGCCGGGTGCTGGAGGGTGAGGACGTCCTCGACCGGATCCAGCGGGTGGACCCCGGTCGCCCGGGCGGGCCCACCCCGGACGTCATGGAGCGGGTGACGATCCAGCAGCGCGTCTAGCGCGGTCCTTCGGCCGGCGGCCGCTGCGGGCGCCGTCCTGTTGCGAGTAGGAATCGGGCGGCCCGGCGGCCGCCCTTGCTTTGGCTGGTGTGGGTGACTTCCGGTGAGGCCGGCTCAGACCTGTATGGGCTCCACCTTCAGGAGTCGCCGGTCGTACGCGTCCTTGAGGTGCAGGGTGAACGTCTCGACGGGCACGCCCTTGTGCTCCGGCTCCTGGCGGCTGCGGAACGACAGCGTGCCGGCCTGCTCCTCCTGGTCACCGACGATCGCGATGTACGGCACCTTGTAGAGCTCAGCGTCGCGGATCTTCGCGTTCATCCGCTCGTTGCTGACGTCGACCTCGCTGCGCAGGCCCACCGCCCCCAGGCGGCGCTGCAGCTCGCGGGCGTAGCCGACGTGCCGGTCGGCGATCGGCACTATGCGCACCTGCTCCGGGGCCAGCCACAGCGGGAAGTCGCCGGCGAAGTGCTCGATGAGGAAGCCGATCAGGCGTTCGTGCGTGGAGAGCGGAGCGCGGTGGATGCATAGCGGGGTGCGGCGCTCGTTGTGCTCGTCCACGTACTCGAGCCCGAAGCGCTCCGGCACGGCGAAGTCGACCTGGTTGGTCGCCAGGGTGAACTCGCGGCCGATCGCGCTCCTGATCTGCACGTCGATCTTCGGACCGTAGAAGGCCGCTTCGTCCTCTTGCTCGACGAACGGGACGTTCGCCTTGACGAGCACGTCGCGGACCATCGCCTCGGTCTTGCGCCACAGCTCCGGCTGGTCGACGTACTTCTTGCCCAGGCCTTCGGGCGCGTGCTTCGAGAACCGCATGACGTAGTCGCTGACGCCGAAGAGCTCGAAGTACCGCAGGTAGAGGTCCACCACGGCCAGGAACTCCGACTCGAACTGCTCCTCGGAGCAGTAGATGTGGGCGTCGTTCATCTGCATGGACCGCACGCGCAGCAGGCCGGTGAGCGCGCCCGAGTCCTCGTAGCGGTAGCAGGTGCCGTACTCGGCCAGGCGCAGCGGCAGGTCCCGGTAGCTGCGCGGGCGTGCCGCGAAGATCTTGTGATGGAACGGGCAGTTCATCGGCTTCACGTAGTAGCGCTCGCCGTTGTCAAGCTCCATGGGCGGGTACATGTCCTCCTGGTAGTGAGCCAGGTGCCCGGAGATCTCGTAGAGCCGTTGTTTGGCCAGATGCGGCGAACGCACGCGGTCGTAGCCGCCCTCCTCCTCGACCTCCTTGGCCAGCCGCTCGATCTCCTCCACCATCACGGCGCCGCGGGGCAGCCACAGCGGGAGCCCCGGGCCTACGTCCTCGTCGAGGACGAAGATGTCGAGCTCGGCACCCAGCTTGCGGTGGTCGCGCTTCTTCGCTTCCTCGACCTGCCAGAGGTGGTGCTCGAGCTCCTCTGCGGTCGCGAAGGCGATCCCGTACACGCGTTGGAGCATGGGCCGGTTCTCGTCCCCCCGCCAGTAGGCCCCGGCCAGGTTCATCAGCTTGAAGTGCGGGGTCACCGCTCCGGTGGAAGGGACGTGCGGGCCGCGGCACAGGTCGGTGAAGCCCTCTTCCCCACCCTGCTCGTAGAAAGTGATCGTCTCGTCCTCGGGCAGGTCCTCGATGAGCTCCACCTTGTAAGGGTCACCCTGGGCGCGGAAGCGTGCCAGCGCCTCGGATCGAGGCAGCGCGTACTTGCGCAGCGGCAAGTCGGCAGCGATGATCTCTCGCATCCTGGCCTCGAGGCTCTCCAGGTCCTCCGGGGTCAGGCTGCGTGGCAGGTCGAAGTCGTAGTAGAAGCCGTTCTCGATGACGGGGCCCACGCCCATCTTGACGGACTCGGCTGGGTAGCCCTCCCCTACGAACAGGTCCCTGACCGCCTGCGCCAGGATGTGCGCCAGCGTGTGGCGCTGCAGGGTGATCGCCTCCTGGTCCTTCTTCGTGACGACGGTGACGTTGGCCCCGTTCGGGACCGTTGACTGGAGGTCCGACAGCTTGCCCCCGTGGCGAACGCCGAGCGCCGCCTTGGCAAGGCCGGGTCCGATGGCCGCGGCGAGGTCGGCGCCGGTCGCGCCCTCCTCGAGCTCGAGGCCCTTTCCGTCGGGAAGAACGACGCGTACCTGCATGGCGGCCGAGTATAACGCCCGGCCCTGGGTTATCCTTGGCCGTGCACCTCGTAGCCTGTGTGTGCGACGACGCCACGGCGCAGGCCGTGCGTTCGTTCCGCGACGCCGCGGACCGCTTCTACCTACATCCCGTAACCCCCGGTGCCATGACAGACGTCGTCGCGGGCATAAGGAGCCTTGACTTCGCCGGGGCGATGGTCCTGGACGAGACGTACCAGTCCGAGGCCCAGAGGCTCGCCGATCGCAGCTCACTCGACGCGAACGAGCTGGCAGCGGCCGACACGCTCACGGTCACGCAGGCGGGCGTCATGGCCGACCACTGCCTGGGGCGGGCGCTCGCGGCCGTCCTCGTGGCCCACCGCTGGGACGGCGCCGGCGCGCGCGTCGTCGTCCTGGGGTCCGGCGCCACCGCCCGCTCCGCCGCACGTGAGGCCGTGAGCATGGGTGCGGGCGCCCTCACCGTGCTGGCCTCCGACAGGGTGGCGGCCGAGCGGATGCTCCCGCATGGCGCCGCCGGCACAGCGCTGCTGGCCCGCTCCACGGCGGACCCCGTAGCGAGGACGATGCTCGAGCAGGCCGATCTGGTGGTGCGCACCGACCCCGGTATCGGCATCGCGGCCGAGCTGCTGGGGCCGCACCTCACGCTCGTCGACCTCGTGCCCGAGGTCGTCTCGCCGCTGAGGCGTCAGGCCATGGGTGCCGGTGCCCTGACGTTCAACCGCCGCGACGTGGAGGCGCACCGGCTCGAGCTCGGCCTGACCCAGGTGCTGGGCGGGCCCGTGGGCATCGAGCCGCTCATGACGCTGTTCCACGCCCTGTAGAACGTGGCCCGCGGTCTCACGGCGTCCACCTCGCGCGGGTAACACTCCGTCCCGATGCGGCGCCTGCCACCACGACCCACGCTCCGGTTGCTCGCGGCGCTCGTCTGCCTCGCCGCCCTGGCGTCCGCGCTCGCGCAACCTACCGACCAGACCCTCTTCCGGTTGCCGGGCGCAACGGCCTCGGTCAACGGCGATGCCATCACGGTCAGCTACCGCGGCGCCGAGGACGTGTACGTGGCCGGGCTCGGCTGGCTGTCCGGCTCTCAGGAACCGCCGCCCGTCGTGGCCGGCTCCGACGTGCTCGTCACCGGCGCGACGCTGGAGGCGCTCGGCGTCACGGCACCGCGTCTGGAGTCGGTACGCACGTCTGGCGACGCCCAGGTACGCATCGTGCTCGACGTCCCTTCGCTCGAGCCCGCGTCGCTCGCCGGCTTGGAAGCTCGTGGAGCGGTGGAGGAAGGCGAGGCGCTGGTCACGCGCCTGCCCCCGCTAGTCCTGCCGGCCACTCAGCCCGAGGAGCTTGCCGGCGTCGAGCTGGGCCTCAGCGCGAACAGCGACGGCACCGCGGTGAGCCTCGTTGGCCCCGCCTTCACGTACCAGCGCTTCGTGCTGGCCGACCCGACGCGGGTCGTGCTTGACGTCACGCCGAAGCGGAGCCTCGACCAGCCGGAGGTCACCAGGCAGGTCGCGCCCGGCGTCGAGTACCGGCGCCTCAACTTCCCCACCGCCGGTGGCGGGTCTGTGGTACACGTCGTGAGCATCGCGCCCCAGAGCGGTGAGTTCCGCGTCGTCGGCGAGAGCCAGGTGCCGCGCACCGTCTCGCAGCTGGCGTCCGGGGCGCTCGTCGCGCTCAACGCCGGCTACTTCGACACGGCCACGTTCGAGGCGATCGGCTACCTGCTGGTGGACCACGGCCTCCTGTCCCTGCCCAGCCGGGGTCGGGCGAGCGTCGCCTTCGGGACCGGCGCGGGGCCAGTGATCGACCGGGTGAAGGCCACCGTCAACCTGCACACCAGCGGCGGCCTGATCGAGGTGGGCGTCGTCGCCAACGGCGTCGGCGTGGTCTCGACACCGGGCGCCTTGGCCGGGCGTCCCGATATGGGCGTGCTGGTCGTCAGAGACGGGGTCGTGGTGGAGAACAAGGTCGGGCCGCGCCAGGTGCCCTCCGGGGATGACTCCTACGCGCTCGTCTATCCGCCTACGAACCGTGACATCGCTCTCCTCGACACGGGTGACCGCGTCTCCATCGACGCGCGCCTCGACCCGCCCGGCTTCGAGGTCGCCCGTTACGCCGTCGAGGCTGGGCCGCTCCTGGTCAAGGACGGGCTGCCCGCCTTCGAGCCGTCGCTCGAGGGCTTCGCCACCGGCCAGCGGATCCTCGACGGCCTGACCCAGCAGGCCGCGATCGGCGTCAGGCCGGACGGCACGACGCTGCTCGTCGTGGCGGAGACGATGCGCGCCGACGAGCTCATAGGGCTCGTCCTGGCGCTGGGCGCCTCCGACGCCATGCGTCTTGACAGCGGCAGCAGCACGACGCTCGTCGTCGGTGGGGACGTCGTGAACCGCAACTCCCAACGCCGCGTGGTCAGCGCGATCGTGTTCCTCCCCAACCGCAACTGAGGCCGCCGGCTCGGCTGCCGGCAGGACCCTTCGCGTCTCTCCGAGGCTCCCGATACGGCGGCCGGATCGCCCGGCACCTGCCGCCTTCCCGTACCTGGCCACGGGCATGCCGCCGCTATACTTCGCGCGTGACCACCGGCCTCAAGCGCCACCTGGCTGCCGTCGTCGCGACGGCCTGCCTGACGGTCATGGCCACGGCCGCAGCCCAGCCGACCGTGCAGATGGAGCTGGGTCTGGGCGGCAACGTCGTCGTCGGTGCCTGGAACCCGCTGCGCGTGGTGGCCAGGGACGTCCCGCTCGGCAGCCGGCTGGAGGTCACCTTCGACCACGGCTCGCTGCGTGACGGCCCCGTGCCGTTCGTCCTCAGCCTGCCGGTCGCCGGCGGGCCGGGATTGTCCGTGGTGGAGCGCACCGTCTACGTGGCACCCTTCAGCTCCGTGAGCTGGGCGGTGGTCGGACAGGGCGCGGTCGTCGCCAGCGGCGGGATCGCCGGGCGGGACCAGGACGACACCCCGCTTGACGTCGTGCTCAGTCGTCGCGGCGGCACCTTCGCGGCCGCCTTCCCGGAAAGCGCGAGGGTGGTGGACATCACGGCGTCACAGCTCCCGCTCGACGTCGCCGCCTACGACGGTGTGCGCAGCGTGATCGTGGACGGCACCACCGTCCCGCCGCGCCTGGCCGCGCTCGCCGCAGCCGCAGCAGCCGGGGCCGTCGTCGTCCTCAACGGACCGCTGCCGGAGAGCCACAGCGAGCTCGAGTTGCTGCTCGGTCGCCATGGGGGCCGCCTGGGCGCCGGCAGGGTCGTAGCGAGCACTGGCTCGGCCGCCGACGTCGCGCGCCTGATCGCGCCGGAGGAGACCGTGCCGCGAGCCGAGGTGGTCCAGGCGTCAGCAGCCACTCCCCTGGTAACGCCGCCAGCGCAGCTCAAGCAGCACCTCGTGATCGTCGTCGCCATCGTGTTCTCGGTACTCGCCGTGGTGCTTACCCGCATCTTCGGCGGTCCGGGTCTCGTCTCCACCGCGCTGGTGGCCGGTCTCCTGTCCCTGGCCGCATGGCAGGCCGCCAGACCGCCGGCCCCCCAGGTGGTCGGCACCAGGACCGTGGCGATCGTGGGCGGGGAGCTGGCCTTGGCTACCCTCCTCGAAGAGCACTACACGCTGCCTGCCACGCAGCTCGACCTCTCCGTTCAGGCTCGCCCGCTCGACGTTCGTCCGTACCGCGTCGACGAGGCCGGGCTGCACCTCTCGCTCGACGGCTGGCGTTCGGTCGTCCTCGCCGGCGCACCGAGGGTCCTCGACGCGCCGCTCGTGCTCAAGGGTACCCACCTCGTCAACCGTGGCAGCGTCACACTGACCCAAGTGTTGGTCGTGGGGCTCGGGCCCCAAGGGGACCTGCGGCCTGGGGCGACCCTCCAGCCCCGGGGCCAGGAGGACGGCCCTCCGCCTCAGGCCTACGCGCGGCTACTCGACCTGCTCGCTCCTGGCACGGTGGTCGCCCTCAGCGGCTGTGACGCCGGCTGCACGGTCTGGCTGGCTCCCGGTGTCCTGGCCGGAAACGAGTGGGAGGGCCTGTGAACCTGATCGGGCTCGCTGCCGCGCGGCTGTCCCGTCAGGACATGCTGCAGGGGCTCACCGTCCTGCTGGCCGCGATGTGCGTCGTGCTCGCCCTACGCTGGCCGGCGGGCGCAGCGATCGTGAACGACAGCTGGTTCGTCCTCGCCCCGGTGAGATGCGTGCTGTTGGCCTTCGGCGGCTTGGCGTGGGGCACGGCGCTGGGATGCCGTCAACGGCGTAGCGAGATGGGTGAGTCGTACGTGCCGCTGCCGTGGTCTCCTCCCTTCGGCGAGGCCGCCTGGCACAGGGAGGTCGCAGCCACTCTCGTCGCCATGCTGTCGCTCGCCGTGGTCACGGCACCCTTCGATGTCCTCGCCCACGCCGCCACCTACCCGGGCGTCAGCGTGGGCTGGTCCTTGGCTGCGGCCACGCTGTCGGCGACGGGCTTCTTCGGGCTGGGCCTGGTGCTGGGCCGGGGCGCCCGCATCGCCCATCTGGTCGCGCTCCTTCCGCTACTGGTGCCGGCCGTGCTGGCCGGGGCCGTGTGGCTGGACCTTGCGCTGGGCATCAGGCTCGCGAACCCCTGGTTCGCCGCCTTGCGACCCGCTCCCTGGTACGCCGGGCTCATGGCCCTGGCTACCGTCGCTGCCGTCATCACCGCGGTCAGGCGTCCCGAGGAGACGAAGTGATCGCCGCGTCCCGTCGGCGCAGGCAGGAGCGTGAGGACGCGTTCAGACTGCATCTCGCCCTGGCGAGCCGCGCGGCGTGGTCCGTGCGCCTGCGCCGCGGCGCCGTTGCTGCCCTGGTCGCCTCGTTGGCGGCGCTGGTGCTGCGGGCCGGCGCTTCAGCGCACCTCGTGGCATGCGTCGCGGGCTTCGCGGTCGGCCTCGCCATCCCTGTGCGGGGTGCGATGGCAGAGGCCCTCGGCTCGATCAGGCGCCGCGCCGGCCTCAGTTACGAGACGGCTCTGGGGCTGTTGGACGCAGGTTCCGAAGACGAGTTCGGGCTCCACGGCTCGGTCGTGGAGCGCGCCAGGCTAAGCGTCCGAGACGTCCGCCCGGAGCAGGCTCCCGCCTGGTGGCTGCCGGCGTTGGCGGTGGCGCTGGGCTTCACGCTCTTCAGCCTGGGCGGCCCGCTGCTCGGCCCTGGGGGAGCCGCGAGCAACGGCGGCGTGACCGGCGGACCGGCTGCCGGACCGCCCGAGGTACCGGCGGCCGCGCAGCAAGACCCCCAGGACGATGACGTCGCGCCGCCGGAAGACGCGCCCGGCCGGGCCGCGGAAGAACCGGACTCCCCTCAGCGGGACGAGAACGATCCTGCCGATGGCGAGGGCGCCACTCCCCCGTCCGGTGACGCCGGCGGCGACGCTCCCTTGTCGCGGTTCCTCGACTCTTTGCGGGAACGCCCTGACTCGCCACCGAACCAGGACGAGGCCGGCGCGCCGGGCAACCCGGGCCAGCAGCCTCCGCGGGCGGACGGCGCCAACGCACCCGGCGACGAGCGCGGCGACCCCGAGAGGGTGGACCTGGATAGGCGATCTGCCTCGGGCGAGGGCGAGGCTGGCAGCGACCCTCAGCAGCAGCAGGCGCAAGGTGAATCTGAAGGTGAGCCGGCGGGTGGAGACCAGGGCGACGGTGCCGATCAGCAGGGCCAGCCCGGGTCCGAGGAGACCGGTGACGACCCTGGGCAGGGCCAACCGCAGGCGGGAGACCAACCAACCGGCGACGGTGGGGCGATGCCGAGCGCCGGCGAAGAGCCGGGCGAGGGACAGGGTGACTCCCGGTCCGCCGGCTTGACGCCGGACGATGGCTCAGGCGACGACGCCAACGAGGCCGTGGGAGCGGGCGCAGGTGGTGGGAACGAGGCCGATGCCGGCGTAGCGCAAGCCGAGGGCGGTGACCCCGAGCTGCTGCCGGGAGTCCTGCAGGACGGCCCCGAGAACCCGGCCGGCACGGTCAGGTTGCCAGGCGACACGGAGGTCGCGCTACCGCCCGGTAGGGCGCCGCTGGATTACAGGGCCGCGGCCGAGGAAGCGTTGACCGAGGGCGACCTGCCACTCGAATACCAGGAGATCATCCGTCAGTACTTCCAGTAGGCGTCGGCGCGCGTCTACCAGATGGTGAGCCGGGCTGACTGGGACTGCTCACCGGTCCTGCTCGACTCCGATGAGCAGCTCTGAGAACACGAAGGGCAGTTCGGCCGACAGCGATCTCGCCAGCTCCGGCGCTGCTTCGAGGACCAGCGCCTGCACCGTCGGGTCGGTCGCGGCGTCAGGCAGCGGCACGTCGTTCGCCTCGACCCTGGTCCCTTGGTGGGTGCGCGAGCGCAGCGTCTGGACGACGGCCTCCGTGGTGGGATCGACGACCTGCGCCTCGAGAGCCAACGACACGTCGACCCGCCGTGAGGCCTCGTCGCGCGAGAGCGTCACCTCGCGCTCGAGCACCGGAGCACCGATCATCACCGCGAGGTCTGCGGACTGGTCGCGTGCGATGCGAGCCGCCGACGGCGCCGCCCTGTCCCTGAACAGGTCGGTGTGCGACTCCAGGAAGCGCATCGTGAAGGCGCTGACCATGTCGAACTGGCGGTTCGGGTCCTGCTGGAGGTGGTCCTGCACGGCCTCGGCCGCGCCGGACGCCCGCGCTTCTGCGGGCGCGTTCATGATCGCGACGATGGGGCGCGACTTCTCTGCCGAGGGCGCGCACGCCGCCAGTGACGCGGCCAGGAACAGGGCCAGGGCGGCGTACCCGGCGCGCTTCTGGGCGCGTCTGAGTCGAGGCGGTTCAGGTACTTCCATCACAGCACCTCCGTGGTCGTACGTGGCGGCCGATCTGACGGCCCTCGCGGCGTCGCCCGTTCAGCGGCGCGGGCGGCCCGCCCCAATGCTCTCATGCTGCGGCCGGCAGGTGGAGCCGCGATGAAGGCTCCCTGAATCGTCCCTAGGTGGCCTGGTCCTCGGGCGCCGGTCCCTCCCCTACTGCCAGGAACTCGACCGTTGCGCCGCCCTTCGTGAGGTCGGCCAGGCGGGCGGCAAGGCCTTCGACCTCAGCTGCCGGCACGGATACCTCGACCACGAGGCCGTCCTCGTCGAAGCCGCTGTCCGCGGCCCCCACCTCCCTGAGCACCGCAGAAGCGGTGGCGAACGGGGCCCTGACGCGCAAACGATGGTACGGGACGAGGCGCACGATGTCCGCAGCGGCGAGCGCCCTGGCCACGGCGCCGCCGTACGCTCTGACGAGCCCGCCGGCGCCGAGCTTCTTGCCGCCGAAGTAGCGGATCACCACCGCCGCGCAGCCGTCCAGGCCTCGCTTGAGCATGACCTCGAGCATCGGCCGGCCGGCCGTGCCGCCCGGCTCGCCGTCGTCCGAGAAGCGCATCTCCTCGCCCAGCCGGTAGGCCCAGCAGTGATGCGTGGCGTCGGGGTGCTGGGAGCGTGCCTTGGACACCAGCTCCAGCGCCTCCTGGGCGCTCGAGACCGGCTCCACCCACGCTATGAAGCGTGAGCCCTCCACGACGTCCTCGTGCTGGACGGCACGCGCTACCGTGAGCCGATCACCCGCCACGCTGGGCACGTTATCGCCCGTGCTAAAGTGCCGCAATCATGTTGCGCCCGGCACCCATGCCCTTCGCGACGCGATGTCTCCGCTCAGCCGGGGCCTGATAGGCCCGCCGGCGGCGGACCACTCCGCCCAATCACATACGAAGGATAGGCCCGACGAGGGCCAGGAGCCAGCGCGCAGGCGGCGCGTGCCGCCGCGTACCTGAACCGGAGAGTAGGGCATGTCAGCACTGGAGCTATACAACACGCTCACCCGTCAGAAGGAGCCGTTCGTCCCCGTCGTGAAGGGCCGCGTGGGGATGTACATGTGCGGTCCCACCGTCTACTCCGATCCCCACCTCGGCCACGCGCGCGGACCGATCGTCTTCGACGTGCTGCGCCGCTGGCTCGAGCACGAGGGGAACGTGGTGCGCCTCGTCACCAACGTCACGGACGTGGGGCACCTGACCGACGACGAGGCTGGCGAGGACAAGCTCGTCAAGCGAGCCAAGCTGGAGCGGATCGAGCCCATGGAGGTGGCCGAGAAGTACTTCTGGAGCTACTTCGACGCCATGGCTGCCCTCAACGTCGCCCGGCCCAGCATCGTGCCAAGGGCGTCCGGCCACATCGGCGAGCAGATCGAGCTGGTCGAGCAACTGATAAAGAACGGTCATGCGTACGTCAGGGGCGGGAACGTCTACTTCGACGTGTCCGAGTTCGACGAGTACGGCAGGCTCTCCGGCCGCGACCCGGAGGACCTCATCGAAGGCACCCGCGTGGAGGTGCGGTCGGACAAGGACGACCCCAGGGACTTCGCGCTGTGGAAGGAAGCCGAGCCCGACCACATCATGCGCTGGAACAGCCCGTGGGGGCCGGGCTTCCCCGGCTGGCACATCGAGTGCACCGTCATGAGCACGAAGTACTTGGGCGAGGAGTTCGACATCCACGGTGGGGGCCTCGACCTGGTCTTCCCGCATCACGAGTGCGAGTTGGCCCAGGCCGGCGCGGCCGGCATGCCGTTCGCGCGGACGTGGTTGCACTGGAACATGATCACGCTGCAGGGCGAGAAGATGGCCAAGTCCAAGGACCATTTCGTGACGCTCGAGGACCTCTTCGCGCAGTACGAGCCCATCTCGGTACGATTCCATCTGCTCCGCTCGCACTACCGCAGCGTCTCGGATTTCTCGGAGGAGAGCCTGATGTCCTCGGCGCAGGGCTTGAAGCGCCTGCGAGAGACCTACGCGGCTGCCGAGGATGTGGCGAGCCGGGCCTCCGGTGGCGCGAAGCCCGAGACCGCGGCGTTCGATCCGTACCGCGCGGCGTTCGCCGACGCCATGAACGACGACCTGAACACGCCACGCGCCGTGGCGGCGCTGTTCGATGCTGCGCGGGAGGTCAGGCGCGTGCTCGACGGCGGCGGGGAACCGGCCTTCGCGGCGGGTGCGGTGGCGTTCTTCGACGAGCACATGGCAGGCGTGCTGGGACTGCCTACGAAGGCGAAGGTCGACGACGAGGCGGCGGAGGCCCTTTCCGGCGTGATCCAGCTACTGCTCGACGAACGGCAGAAGGCCCGGGAGCGACGCGACTTCGAGGCGGCCGACAGGCTGAGAGACCGCCTGGCGGAGCTGGGCATCGCGGTCGAGGACGGCGCCGAGGGCAGCAGCTGGAAGCTCGTGACCGCCTGACCCCATAGGCGCCTGACGGTACGTTCGGGCTGGCGCCGATATCGGCTCGGCACCGGCCCACTACGGCTCGGCCGCCTTCCTACCGAGCGGCCCGTTGTCCCGCCCGCCGGGCGAGCCTCGAGCACATGGGATCCACGCTCGCTGCCAAGGCGCTGGCGCTCATGGCGCTACCGGGCGTCGGGCAGGTCACGCTCTCGCAACGTCTGCACAAGAGACGCACGCTGAGTGCGACGTACGACAGCTTCGTGGCCGAGACCGGCGCCTCGCTCAGCTCGCTGCTCCCCGCCTGCCAAGACCTGATCGCCCGCGCCGAAGATCAGGGGCTGGGCGTCCTGCACTACGACGACCCTGGCTACCCTCGCCTACTCCACGAGGCCCAGGTGGGTCCGCCGGTCGTCATCTTCGTGCAGGGCACGTTGCCACTTCAAGTGCGCCACCCAGACGTCACTCGAACTGCCTCCGTCGCCGTCGTGGGCACGCGGCGCGCAACGAAGGAAGGGCTTAGAGAGGCCGCCGCGGTGGCGAACGCGCTGGCGGAGGCCGGCGTGTCCGTGGTCTCCGGCTTGGCCATAGGGGTGGATGCCGCCGCTCACGAAGGCTCGCTCGCCGCAGCGGGTCGGGCGGCACGGAAGGTCAGCGTCGGCGGGGCCGGCCGGGTCGCTCCCACCGTGGCGGTGTTGGGCGGAGCGCACGACCGCCTGCATCCCAAGGCCAACGAGGGCCTGGCAGAGGCGATCCTCGCCCGACGCGGCGCCATCGTCAGCGAGTACCCCCCTGGCGTCCGGCCCAACCGCGGGTCGTTCCTGGCCCGCAACCGCATCATCGCCGGCCTGAGCCGGGCCGTGGTGGTGGTCGAGGCCGGCGAGCGCTCGGGCGCCCTGTCCACCGCCAGAGACGGCCTGAACGCCGGGATCCCGGTGCTGACCGTGCCGGCACGCCCCACAGACGTCAGGCGGGCGGGCAACCTGGCCCTGCTTAGGGACGGCGCCGCTCCGCTCATCGACCTGACTGACCTGGCCGGAGCGCTGTCTGCGCTGCCGGAAGCCTCGGCAGCGCTGATGGGTATGTCGTCGGGCGCCAGCGCCACCGGGCTTGAGCCTCATGACAGGAGCGGCTCCGCGGTGCACCTGACCGACACAGGGGGCCCCGCGGTTCAGGCCGCCGAACCGGCAGGCGCAGCCGCCTCGGGAACCCTGGAGGGCCGCGCCCTGGCTGCGCTGCGCGAGCTCGGTGACATGTCCTTCGACGGGCTGTTGTCGACCCTCTACTCCGGGAGCCGCGACCAGGCTCCCTCCCCTGCGCCCTTGGCCGGCGCCCTCGTTCGCCTCGAGATGACTGGGGCGGTCGTGCGGCGTGACGACGGGCGGTTCGCTGCGGCTGGGCCGTTGCTGGGGGGCCGGCCCTCCGAACTGCGCTAGCGACTTGACACATGAACGCGGGGTTGACCCCCGCTCTCGGTCACGTCATGGAAAGCCTGACCCGCCGCCGCGTATCCTCTTGGTGGAGTGCTTCAGCGCGGGCCGCCGCCAGCCAACTGGTGAGGAACCCCGCCGAGCAGACCAGATCGGAAGGGAGACACCCCACTTGAAGAAGTTCGTGCTTGCACTGACCGCCACGCTGGCCCTAGCCGGCGTCGCGTTCGGCCAGACGCTCACCGTCTGGACGACGTTCCAGGACCAGTCGCTGGACTGGCTGCGCGAGCAGGCGGCCTCGTTCACGGCCGGGTTCGGCGTCGACGTGGAGATCGTCCGCATCGAGGTCAACGAGCTCAAACAGCAGGCGTTGCTCAACGCGCCGCAGGGCGAGGCCGGCGACGTCTTCGTCGGCGTGCCGCATGACCAGATCGGCGAGATGGCCGTCGGCGGCATCCTGGCGGACATGACGGGCTACGCCACGGCCGCCTACCTCGATGACCTTTCCGAGCAAGCCCGCCTGGGCTACACGGTCAGGGGTCGCCTGTACGGGCTCCCCATGTTCGTCGAGGGTCCGGCGCTGGTCGTGAACAACGACCTGGTTGCCGAGGTGCCTGATACCTACGAGGCCACCATGCAGCTGGCCGCCGAGCTGACCACGGCCGACACGTTCGGCTTCATGTTCGACATCAACAACTTCTACTTCTCCTACGCCTGGCTCCATTCCTACGGCGGTTACGTCTTCGGTCGTGACGCCAGCGGCTCCCTGGTGCCCTCCGACGTCGGCCTCGACAACGAGGGCGCGATTCAGGGCGCCGAGGCCCTCAAGGAGCTGCGCTTCGACCTCGAGCTGATCCCGTCGGGCACCAACTTCGACGTCGCGAACGGCCTGTTCGTGGACGGTGCGCTGGCCATGATCTACACCGGACCTTGGTCGATCTCGCAGTACGAGGAGGCCGGCCTCGACGTAAGCGTCGTGCCGGTGCCCCCTCTCGCCGACGGCACCCCGTTCTCCGGCTTCATGGGCGTGCAGGGCGCGCTCGTCAACCAGTTCAGCGACCTCAAGGTCGAGGCCGCCAACTTCGCCAAGTGGCTCACCCGCACCGACGCGCAGGTGTCGCTCGCCCGGCTGTCTGGTCGCATCCCCGCTTCCAAGTCGGCGCTCGCGCAGGTGCAGGAGGACCCCATCATCGCCGGCTTCGGCGCTGCCCTCCTCAACGCGGAGCCGATGCCCAACATCCCCGAGATGGGCGACGTCTGGACTCCGATGGGCAACGCTCTGACGACCATCACCGAGTCCGCGGGCTCCGACGTCTCCTCGACGCTGGTAAGCGCGGTCGACCAGATCCTCGGCCGGTAAGGACGCAGTCTGTCGCGCCCGCGCGGCGCGGCAGCACCAAGAACTAGGCAGGTGGGCCAGGGGCGAAAAGACCCCTGGCCCTCCCGTAGGGGGTCGGCAGCCATAGACATCTCTCGGCCGGTCGAGGAGAGCCTGGCGCGCAGCCGCACGACGGCGGGCGGCGTCTTCAAGTCGCTCGCCCTGGTCTTCGTGGCGCTGCTGGCGGCTGTCGTCGTCGGCGTGGCGTCGGTGGCGGTGGCGCGGCTGGTCTTCCCCGCTACGCCCGCTTACGCGGGCATCGTCATCGGGCTGTTCGTGCTCATCGTCGTGCTCAGGATGTTCGCCCGGCGCTTCGCGTGGCTGATGCCCTGGTACTACCTGTTGCCGGCCATCGTCTTCCTGCTGACCTTCACGTTCTTCCCTGTCATCCTCACCATCGGCCTCGCGTTCACGGACTACGCGGGCATACGCAACGGGGAGCTCAACCCCACGACCCAGACGGAGATCGTGGCCGTCGAAGGCGCCGCGCTCACGATCGCAGACCAGCGGTCCCTGGACTGCGCCGACCTGCGGAACGGCTGCGACGGCGTTCGCGCCGTGGTCTACGCGTCGGGCGCGGTCGAGTCTGCCGGCGTGAGCATCGAAGGCGACAGGCTCACTCTCGAGCAGGCGCCGCCGGAGGGCCGCTCGGTCGAGTCCGTCTCGCTCATGCTGCCGGACATCGGCTTCGCGATGGAGGTCAGGGTGGTGGCCCAGGACGGCGCGACCTTGACGCTCCAACGGGCGCCACCCAGCCAGCCCGACCTGGAGTCGGTGACGCTCCGGTTGGACAGGCAGCCCGTGCAGGTCGTCATCGCCGAGGACCGCGGCGACCGGCTGATCCTGCAGGCACCGTTGCCCGAGGGTCTGGAGCCCGAGAGCATCGCCCGGTACAACGACTTCGGTTTCGTAGGCGTGCGCAACTTCAGGACCATCGCGGCCCAAGCCAGTAGGGCGCTCTTCCCCGTCTTCGCGTGGAACGTGGCATTCGCGTTCCTGACGGTGCTCATCAACCTCGCCGCCGGCGTGTTCCTGGCGGTTCTCCTCAACAACAAGTCGCTGCGGTTCCGCAACCTCTACCGCACCCTGCTGATCGTGCCGTGGGCGCTGCCAAGCGTGATCACGATCCAGGTGTGGAAGGGGTTCCTCAACGAGAACTTCGGGGTCATCAACCGCCTCCTCGCGCTGCTGGACGTGGGAGCGCAGCCCATCAACTGGCTGGGCAACCACATAGCCGCCAAGGGTGCCCTGCTGCTCGTCAACCTGTGGTTGGGCTTGCCGTTCATGCTCACGGCGACACTGGGAGCGCTGGCGGCGATACCCGACGAGGTCTACGAAGCTGCGCGCGTGGACGGAGCGAACGCCTGGCGCTCGTTCTTGGACGTGACGGGGCCCCTGCTCCGTAGCGCGCTGGTGCCCGTGACGCTGAGCGCGTTCGCGTTCAACTTCAACAACTTCAACATCATCTTCCTCCTGAACGACGGCGGCCCTCCGGTACCGTGGGGCACCGCCACAGCCCGGGGGACGGATATCTTGATCAGCTGGGCCTACAACGAGGCGTTCCGTAGTCAGGGCGGCTACGCGTACGGTCTGGGCTCGGCCATATCTCTGATCATCTTCGTGATCACGCTCTCGGTCAGCCTGATGAACTTCAGGGTGACCGGGGCGCTCAAAGACGAGGCGCGCACGTGAGGAACGGCTCCAGGCTCCATTACCTGAGCATGGCCGCCGTCTCCGTGGCCGTCGTGGCCGGCATCGTACTGCTCATCGCCACCGCCCCCGAGCCCATCCTGCGCAACCGCATGTTGGTCATCCCCGGTGGCTGGCAGCGGTTCCTCGGCATCTTCGGGTTGGCGGTCGGTGGCGTGGCCGCCCTCTCCTACCTGTATGGCCTGGCGACCCGGCCTTTGAGGGCGTCGCGCTACGCCGTGACCATGGGCACGCACGTGTTCATGTGGGTCGTCATCGTGCTGGTGCTCTACCCGGTCATCTACCTGCTGTCTGTCGCCTTCAACAGGAACAACACGCTGGCGACGGCCCTGCCGAGGGAGGGCAACCTCATCGTCCGGGCGGGCGTGGTTCCCGACCCCGCTGATGTCTCTACCGTGCAGTTCGTGAAAGTCCTTCAGGAGTTCCACGTGGAGTGGTACCAGGTGGCGCTGTTCGCCGTCCTGGTGCTCGCCTTTATCGGCATCGTGGCCGTCACGGTGGGTGCCCGCTACTGGGGTCTCTCGGCCGGGCGAGCGGATGCGATACGCACTCGCCTCGGCCTCGTGATCGTGCTTGCCGCTGCGGCTCTCATAGTCACCGTGCGGCCAGCGCAGTTCTATGGGCTGGTGGACGGGCGGCGGCTGCCCGCCAGCATCGGGGGCATGGTCCCGCTGTACATCCGCAACTCGCTGCTCGTGTCCGGGCTCACGGGCCTGATGGCGGTGGCGCTGGCGACGCCGGCGGGCTACGCGTTCTCGCGCCTGAGCTTCGAGGGCCGCTACTCCACGCTGCTCACGTTCGTCTTCGTGCAGATGTTCCCTACCTTCATGGCCCTGGTCGCCGTCTTCTACCTCATGAGCAGGCTCGACCTCCTGAACACCTTCACCGGCCTGATACTGGCCTACTCAGGCGGTGCCATCGCGTTCAGCACGTGGATCTTCAAGGGCTACATCGACTCGCTAAGTCCGGCCCTCGAGGAGTCCGCGATGGTGGACGGCGCCACCCGCTTCGGCGCTTTCCTGCGCGTCGTGCTGCCGGTGAGCATCCCGATGCTGCTGTTCATCTTCCTGAACCAGTTCATAGGCACCTACAGCGAGTTCATCCTCGCGAACACCCTGCTGGTCGGCCAGGAGCGTTGGACGGTGGGGGTGGGCCTGCGCAACTTCTCGACGAACCAGTTCGCTACCCAGTGGGGCGCCATGGCCGCGGCCTCGGTTCTCGGCAGCATCCCCATCCTCGTGATCTTCTACTCGTTCCAGAACTCGCTGACCGGCCAGCACACGGCCGGCGGCGTGAAAGGCTAGAGACGGATGCAGGACGCTAGAGGCAACACCGGCAACCGACAGGGCTCAGGCAAGCAAGAGGAGGGACGCCGCGACCTCCTGGCATACGGCACACAGGTCGTCCTGGACGGCCGGGCAGCGGACCTGGCGAGACTCGGGTCGCTCGAAACGGTTGAGCGGTACGTGATGGCGGCCATGGAGCGGCTCGAGCCGGGCGAGGAGCCGCTGGTGCGGACCGTCGTGGTGACCGAGGGGCAAGGGGCAGGCGTGAGCGCCGTGGCCAGGCTCAAGGAGACCGGCGTCATGGCGCACACGTTCACGGCGCTGGGCCGTCTGACCGTGCGCCTCGTGACCAGTCGCAGCGTGCCGGTAGACGAGGAGAGGCGCGCGGTGGTCGAAGCCTTCTCCGTCGGGAGGCACCAGACCCACGTCACGGCACGCTTCAGGACCATGGCCCTGCGCGAGGAAGTGCTCGAGCGTCAGCTGCAGGGTGAGCGCGATTACGCGCTGGTCCGCCTGACCGAACCCTTGAAGCTGTGACTGAACACGTTCTCGCGCTCGATCAGGGCACCACCAGCTCGCGCGCGATCGTGTTCGACCGCGAGGGGAGGGCCGTCGCGTCGGCTCAGAAGGAGTTCGAGCAGCACTTCCCCCGCCCCGGCTGGGTGGAGCACGACCCAGCCGACATCTGGTCCTCGCAGGCCGGCGTTGCCGCCGAGGCGCTCTCCAGGGCAGGCCTACAGGCCCGCGACCTGGCGGCTGTAGGCATCGCCAACCAGCGCGAGACGACTCTCGTATGGGACCGAGCCACCCTCGAGCCCGTTCACAACGCCATCGTCTGGCAGGACAGGCGCACTTCCGCCGCCGTCGACGGTCTGCGCGCCAAAGGCGTCGAGTCGCGCGTCAGGGAACTGACCGGCCTCCTGCTCGACCCGTACTTCTCGGCCACCAAGCTCGCCTGGCTGCTGGAGCACGTGCCGGGAGCCAAGGAACGAGCCGAGGCGGGCGAGCTGGCCTTCGGCACCGTTGACACCTGGCTCGCCGCCAAGCTCACTGCCGGCGCGGTGCACGCCACGGACGTCAGCAACGCCTCGCGGACCCTCCTATTCGACATCGCCACCTTGGAGTGGAGTGACGAGCTCCTTGAGCTGTTCGGGGTGCCGCGCGCCGTCCTGCCCCAGGTCGTGCCCACGTCGGGCGTGGTGGCGGACGTGACGGTCGGGCCGCTGGCCGGCGTGCCCCTGGCGGCCCTGGCCGGCGACCAGCAGGCAGCCACGTTCGGCCAGGCGTGTTTCGAGCCCGGCTTGGCGAAGAACACCTACGGCACCGGCTGCTTCCTCGTGCTCAACACCGGCGGGCAGCCCAGCCGGTCCGGCCACGGGTTGCTCTCCACCGTCGGCTGGTCGCGCAGCGTCGGCGAAGACGTGGGCCCGGCCACCTACGCGCTGGAGGGCAGCGTGTTCACGGCCGGCGCCGTGGTTCAGTGGCTGCGCGACGGCCTGGGCGTAATCCGGCGGTCGGAAGACGTCGAAGCGTTGGCGCTAAGCGTCGAGGACTCAGGAGGCGTCGCCTTCGTCCCGGCTCTCACCGGCCTGGGGGCACCCCACTGGGATCCCTACGCGCGCGGTGCGGTCCTCGGCCTGACCAGGGGCACGACCGCTGGTCACATCGCCAGAGCGGCGCTCGAAGGCGTGGCGCTGCAGGTCGCGGACGTAATCGACGCCATGCGTCAGGACTCCGGGCTTCCACTCTCCGAGCTGCGAGTCGACGGCGGCGCGGCCGGCAACGACCTACTCATGCAGCTGCAAGCCGACGTGGCGGGCGTCACCGTCGTGCGTCCTCGGGTACTCGAGACGACCGCGCTGGGGGCCGCCTACCTCGCTGGTTTGGCCGTCGGGTTCTGGCGCGATGAGGACGAGGTCGCCGGGCTGTGGCGCGAGGACAGGCGCTTCACACCTAGGCTGGGTGATGCCGCGAGGAACGAGATGCGCGAGAGGTGGGCGCGGGCGATAGAGCGCTCTAAAGCGTGGGAGGTCACGGCGGGCTGACTGAAGATCGCGGGCTTGGAACGTGGTGCCGGGAGCGGGGCTCGAACCCGCATGGCCTTTCGGCCGGCAGATTTTAAGTCTGCTGCGTCTACCGGTTCCGCCATCCCGGCTCGGGTACGGAAGCGATTATCGCATCCCGCCAGCGCTCAGAACGCCGTAAGAGGTGCGGCGGTAGTTTCGTCGCGGTATGGCGACGCTCCGCACCATCATCTCCGACATCGCCGGTGAGCACCGCCAGGGCCTCTGCCCCGTCTGTCACTCCGGCCGGATGACGATCCGCACCAACCTCGACGTCCTGTACGAGGTCGAGGCCGTCCGCGGCTCCGATGAGCTGGTCGTCGTGGACGAGAGGCTCGCCGGCTCGGGCTGGGACGAGGAAGACGCGGCCAGCTGCTCGAGTTGCGGTTGGCACGGCCAGGTCTCCGACCTGTCCCGTTAGCCCAGGATGCCTCGCTCCTGCGCCCACACGATCGCCTGGGCGCGGGATCTCACGTTCAGCTTGGCGTAGATGTTGTTGACATGGTTGCGCACGGTCCGCCGGGCGATTCCCAGTTCGGTCGCTATGGTCTCATCGGTCTTCCCGGACGCCATACTGCCGAGGATCTGACGCTCGCGGGGCGTCAGGTGCGCCTTCGCCTCGCTGCGGTCCCTGATCTTGGCGACGTTGAGCCGCTCGATGACGCTCTTCCGGAAGTTGCTGGCCTCTGTCAGGGTCTCCTGGATCGCCTTCCTGACGAGCTCGCTACGCCTCAGCTCCAACGTCCGGGCTGCGATCTGCGCGTTCAGAGAGTCGTTCAACTTGTGTAGATCACGTTGTGAGCGCGCACGCTCGAGCGCGGCTCCCACGCGATAGGAGGTCTCCGTCAACAGGTCGATCTCCAGTTGGGACCACGCGCGGGACGTGGCCTGATGCAGGGTAAGGCTGCCAGCCTGTGGGTCGCCGGTCCGCAAGGGGACCCGCGCCAGAGCGATCACGTGCAGTGAAGCGCAGACCTCACGGTCTCTCTTGGTGAAGCCAGGCTCGGTGCGGACGTCATCCACGGCGATCCACGGGCTCGAGCCCGCCTTGCCGTCGAACAGTGCGCCGAACTCGGACGTCGCGTAGCGCTTCGACGTGAGTCGCGGCACGTCTGACGTGAACGAGGCCAGGACCTGGTGGTAGTCGTTCACCACCCTGGTGACAACGACCCTGTCGACCTCGAACCGCGCCCCCAGCAGACGGCACGCGCCATCGAGGATCGCGTCGGGTTCCCCGAGGCCCTGGAGCTCGTCAGCGAACGCCAGTAGGAAGCCCTGCCGGTCCCTGCTCTCGCGCAGGAGTCGTTCGAGTTGGTGCTGCCGCGTCAGGTCGTAGTAGTAGCAGACGACGCCGTGGCGCCCGTCCGGCATCGTGATGCGCTCCAGGCGCCAGTCGTACGCTTCCGTCGCGAAGCGGTCGGCGCGCAGTTGCACGCTCTCGCGCGAAGCGAACGGTTCGCCAGTCGCCAGCGTGTGGACGAAGCTCTCCAGTACCGACTGGGCGAACGGCTCCTGCCAGATCGCGCGCAGAGAACCTGCCAGGTCGCTGCCGATGAGGTCGGGGATCCCGAACGTCTGCTCGGCGGTGGGGCTCGCCTGCACGATCTTTAGGTCTGCGTCCACCGTGTACATACCGAAGGGTACGTTCTTGACCATGCTCTGGAAGGTCTCGGTGTTGTGCTTGAGCTGGTCCTCGGCCCGCGCGCGCTCGTAGGCTGCCCAGGTGCGGTCCGCGGTTTCGATGACCAGGGCGACCTCTGTGTCGCTCCAGCTCCTGGGGGCGTCCGTATGCACGTTGAGGATGGCCAGCCAGCGGCCGCCCTTCACCAACGAGGTCGAGACCGAGGAGACGATGCCGTGCGACAGCATCGCCCGCCTGGCGGTGTCGTTGAGGGACTCGTCCGCGGCGATGTCCTCGAGTACGCACGTCTCGCCACGCCTCAACCTCTCGCTCAGTTCCCCGTAGCTCGCGATGGGGTACTGGCCCAACAGAGAGTCGCGTTCGCCCCTCGAATAAGCCTGGTCGATCCTGTAGTACCCGCTGTCCTCGTCCACCTCCGCGAAGTACGCGTAATCGGCGTCCAACTGCTCGGCCACGAGCCTCAGGGCCTCACGGATCACGTGGGTCGGTTCGGAGTTGCGCCTCAGGGCGTCGGCTAACCTGACTCGGAACGCGTCTACCTCTGCGGCGCGTCTCAGGCGCAGGTCCGCACGCCGACTGGCCTCCAACTCCCGGACCAGAGCCAGGTTCACCTCCCGCAGGATGGCGTTGGTGTCCGACTGATCCTCGTCGATGGCGACGCCGGAGCGGGGCCGGATGGCCTCGGTGACGTCCTCCAACTGGCTGATGAGGAAGGCGACCTCGCCCTCGTGGTCGAGGAGCGGGGAGACGACCTGACTCCACCACCTGGGTTCCAGGCCGTCCGGAGCATCCGGGTTGGGTATGTCGTAGCGGATTATGGGTAGGGCGCCGCCACGCCGTGTCGCCGAGACCTTGTCGAGCTCCGAACGAAGTTGCCGCTGCCCGTCGACGGTCGCCGCGTTGACCGTGGCCGGGAAGACGTCGAAGATCTGCTTACCCAGGATGCGGGACGCGTCCGTCAAGGTGACCCGCTGGAACGCGTCGTTGGCAGCGACGATCTCGTAGTCGTGCGGCGTGATCACGACCAGGGGTGCGGGCGCGTCGTCGAAGACCGCCTTGAAGTCGGCGTGGCTGGCCCGGCCGGCCCACTTGGGCCGGTCGGCGTGCCCGTCGCCACGGTCCACCGGTCGCTCCCCGGCGGCGTCGCCCTGCCCGGGGCCATCTGCCCCTCGGCTGCTGCTCACTTCGGGCCCTTCTGAGTTACCCCCGCGCTTTGTCCCCACTAGAAGCTCTTGGCGAAATGTATAGGCGATGAGAAGATGAAAAAGAGTAGCCCCGCTAAAGGCGGGGCCTTCTCGTTGGTAGCGATGCGGAGACTCGAACTCCGGACCTCACGATTATGAGTCGTGCGCTCTAACCAGCTGAGCTACATCGCCAAGGTCTAGGCCAGGGCCACGGCCCAAGCTCACGGATTATCGCCCATCGGCCGCTATCGCCGCAAGCAACGACGAGCCGCTCGCGGGCTTGGCCCCCGGAGGTCAAGTGGCGTCTTCTACGCCGGCGGCTGCGGCTCCGCTGGTACCATGGCGCGATGCTTGAGCCCTCGCTCGACCTCTACGGGGAGACCTTCGACCGCGTCGATGGGCTCCTGCGCGAGCTGCTGGCCAAGAGCCGGGCGCGGTACGCGATGATCATCGACCGCAAGGGCTTCGTGCTGGTTCATCAGCGTGCCCTGTGGGCGCCCAAGCCGCCCTCGCTCGATTCGTTCGCCACGTTGATCGCCTCGAACTACTCCGCCAACCGAGCCATCGCCCAACTGTTCGGCGAGGAGGGCTTCAAGGAGACGGTGCAGCAGGGCGCCGAGGTCGGCACGTACCTCGAGGAGCTGGGCGAGGCCGCGTTGCTGGTCACGGTCTTCGATTCCGGCGCGCAGCTGGGCAGGGTCAAGATGGCGACGAAGCTGGCGGCGGCGGAGATCAAGGCCGTCATCGAGGCCGCTGAGGACCCGCCTCCGGTCGTGGAGTTCGACAAGGAATGGAGCGACTCCACCACGGCGTTGCTCGACGGGCTGTTCGGGACGAGGGAAAGATGAGCACCATCAACTTCGCCATCCGCGAGATCAACTTCAAGATCGTCTACTACGGTCCTGGCCTGTCCGGCAAGACTACGAACCTGAAGCAGATCTACGATCAGGTGCCCGCCGAGTCGAAGGGTGAGATGGTCTCCCTCGCCACCGAGGACGAGCGCACCCTGTTCTTCGACTTCCTGCCCCTGGACCTCGGCAAGGTGAACGGTTTCAAGACCCGCTTCCACCTCTACACGGTGCCCGGCCAGGTGTTCTACAACTCCTCGCGCAAGCTGATCCTGAGGGGGGTGGACGGCGTCGTCTTCGTGGCCGACTCGAGCCCCGACCGGTTGAGGGCGAACGCCGAGAGCCTGCGGAACCTGCGGGAGAACCTTCAGGAATACAACCTCCGTCTGGCGGAAGTGCCGACGGTGATCCAGGTGAACAAGCGTGACCTGCCCGACGCGCTGCCCATGGAGATGCTGACGCAGGTGCTCAACCCGGAGGACAGGTTCCAGGTGTTCGAGGCCGTCGCCGCGGAGTTCAAGGGCGTGTTCGAGCCCCTCCGCGCCGTCTCGACCATGGTCCTCGAGAAGCTTGCCCAGAAGGCCTGAGCCTCACTCGAGCGCAAAGCCGTCGCGGCCTCACGTAGCCGCTCAGGCGCCCGTCTTCCAGCTGTCTCCCCTGCCAAGACGCGGGTCCGGAACGCGCGTCGGCTAGTGATATCCTCGCGCCGATGCTGCGCACGCCCCTCTACCAGAAGCACGTCGAGCTGGGCGCCAGGCTCGTGGAGTTCGCCGGCTACGAGATGCCACT
>DASVCK010000148.1:0-2994 GCA_036381675.1 Trueperaceae bacterium
GCAGGGCCTGCAGCAGGCCAGCGCCCAACTCGGCGCCTTCCGGAGCGACGCCCCGCCAGAGGATCGCGCCCAGGGGCACGAACAGGGCAGCGGTCAGGAAAAGGAACGCCAGCCCACCAGCGAGGAGCGAGAGGCCGCTGCGTCTCACGTCGCGAGTCTACGGGCTACCTCGCTGCCAGCCGCCTCTCCCTTAGCGATATCCATAGGCCGGCGCCGACGATCACGGCGATTCCGGCCCACGTGTAGGCGTCCGGCAGGTGGCCGTACGCGAGATAGCCGTAGATGACCGCCGTGACCATCTCGGCGTAGCCGAGAGGCGCCAGCCAGTTGGCCGGTGCGTGGTCGAACGCCTTGATCAGCAGGAAGTGCCCGCCGGCGGCCAGGACGCCGAGCGTGACCATCACGCCGAAGTCGCCGGGCTTGGGCGGAACCCAGACGAACGGCATGAGAACGGACATCACCAGCGCACCGATGACGGCCGTGTAGCCGAGTGTCACCAGTGGCGGCGCGCTGCCGGCCAGGCGCCGCGTGTACATCATGTAGAAGCCGTGGATCACGCCGGCGGCGATCGCCAACCCCGCCCCCCAGCCAACTGCCGCGGTGCCCGGCCGCAGTATGAGGATCACGCCGAGGAACCCGACGATGACGGCCACTACCCGCCACCTTCCGACGCTCTCGCCAAGCAACCATGGCGCGAGGACCGTTACGACGGCCGGGGAGACGAAGAAGAGGGCGAGCACCGTAGCTTGGGGCAGCATCGACAGCCCGAAGAAGAAGAGGACCGTGGCTGCGAGGAGCAGACCACCGCGCAGCAGCTGCAGGCCTAGGCGCTTGGGGACGAGGGAGCGCAGCCGGTACCGCAATAGCAGCACGGGGACCATGAAGGCGAAGTGGAAGAAGTAGCGCGCCCACACGATCTGAGTGACCGGATACGACTCGCTGAGCCCCTTCGCCAGCCCGTCCATTATCGGCAGCAGTGTCATGGCAGCCAGCATGAGGACGCTGCCCAGTAGCAGGTTCGTCGGGGTCGAGGGTTCGGATGAAGCTGGGGCCGGCTTCACCCGGACGCCAGCGCGTTGGCGGCAGGGGCGAGCGCGCTCCTACATGGCACGCAGCGAGTCTAGGCCGAGCGACCGGTGCCGGTGTCCACGCTGGGCCTTGCGCCCAGCGCCGTGACGGCCGCCAGCAGGTACGCGAGGACGGCGGCTGCAGCTACGCCCTGGGTGCCGATGGCGTGAGAGAGCCACTGCGCTCCGGCTCCCGCCGCCACAGCCGCCGAGCCCGAGAGGGCCAGCGCGGCCGCGACGCCGCGGGAGGAGCCGATCGCTCGCAGAAGGCGCGGGAACGGCAGGCCCATGGGAACGGCGGCCAGCATCAGCGTCACGCCAAGCGCAGCTCCGGAGACTGCAGGTGATGCGTGGGCAAGTGACTCGGACAGCAGGGGGGCAGCGAGCACCCATGCGCCCACCGTCAGCGCTGCGAGGCCGGCCACGCCGTTCACCCGCGTAGAGCGCGTCCGGGACGCGATCCAGGCGCCGGCGGCGCCTCCCAACAGCACGGCACCGAGGGTAACGGACAGGCTCCATGCCGGGTGCCCTAGGGATAGTTGGATGGCGGGCAACGCCGCCAGTTCCACGAGCAGGAAGCCTGCGCCCAGCCAGACGGCCGTGACGAACGAAGTCGCGGTCGAGGAGCCTGCTCCTCTCCCTTGCACTGCTCCCATGGCTATCGCGACCGCGACGAGAAGGGCGAGCACCGCGGCCGCTACCGTCCCTGTGCGTCCGATAGCCCTGGGCACGCCGGGTTCGAACGAGAAGAAGTAAGGGGAGACATCGAACGTGGGCGCTATGTCGACGTCCGCAGAGGAGGCGATCAACTCGCCCAGACTTGCGTCGCCGGCGGCCAGGGGACCGAGTGAGGGCGGAGTGAGCAGACCGGGCACCAGCAGCAACGACCATCCGCGACCCTCGGCGACCCGTGCCGCTGATATCGCGGCTTCCCGTGTGAACGGGCTCTTGCGAACTATCAGCATGGGCACGGGCGTGCTGGTCGAGGCGTCGAGGACGGCCAGCACGTGCCGCATGGCCGCCTGCTCATCGACCGCGTGTCCGCCTCTGACGAGGGCCGTCACGGCCGTCGTAAGCGCCCGTGTGAGCGTCAGCTCGTCGTAGAGCTTAAGCGCCAGGTGACCCTCCGGCTCGAGGTGTGAGAGGTACTCCTCGAACGCCTCGACGGTGTACACGAGGTTCTCGGTGAGAGCGGCGCCTCTCAACTCGGCTGCGCCGGTGACCACGTTGGCGAGGGTGATGACGTCGTACCGGTCGGCTGTTCCCGCCAAGATCCTGCGGCCGTCGCCGACGATGACGTCGGTCGGCTCCTCGTATACGAGGCCTGTCGCCGGGCCCAGGTCTCTCACGATCTCGACGGCGGCTCCGTTCACCTCCACGGCGACCACGTCGGTCACGCCGAAGGCGCGGGCCTGAGCGACGTCGAGACCGCCACCCGGACCGATGAGGAAGGCGCTCTCCGCCTGACGGATCGCGAACGCGAACCCTCCGACGTCGCCCGACCAGTCAGAAGGATCCGGTGTGGCCACGAGCGAGCCAGCGCCGCCGTCCATGTACAGGTAGCGGGCGCCATCGGGTGTCGCCACCAGGTCCGTGCGAGCCGTGGCGTCCCACCTCGTCTCCTCGACGCTGCCACCGCGTGCGAGCGCGAGGGAGATGGGCTTCTCCGACAGGTGCACAGCGGGCCGGACCTCGAGGCTGCCGACGGCGATGGCGAGGCCCGCCAGCAGAGGCGCGGCGACCCCCAGCAGCGTCGCACCGAGAGCGAAGTCCTGCGGTGCCGACGCGCCGCCGCGAGGGTCAGAGGCGGTGGTTGCCAGCACCACCGCCGCCAGCGCGGGCAGGGCGGCGATCACCAGCATGGCCACGGGCACGTCCAGACCCTGGACAGACAGCACTAGAGGAGTCGCCGCAGCGGCGAGGGCTG
>DASVCK010000149.1:0-23976 GCA_036381675.1 Trueperaceae bacterium
CAGGTGTTCGGTAAGAGCCCCCAGCTCGCCACCTGACGCACCGCGGCGCGGTCAGGGTGGTCTTCCGGCAGGCTGACGTTGGGCACCATCATGGACGGCAGGGCCGGCTCCACGAGCGAGACCGCAGCATGCATGAGCAGCGCGGCGTCAAGGCCCGTGGCCGGCCGGTCCAGCTGACCGCCTTCGACGCTGCTGGCGAGCTCCTCCTGGCACACCTGCGCCAGGCCCAAGGGGGCGCAAGCGAGCGCGAGAAGCGCCAGGAGGGCACGCACGACCGGCCGCGACATGCCGGCGAGTCTAACCGTCAGAAGAGGTTGTAGCGGCTCTTGCCCGCGACGGCGGCCTGGCTCGGGTCGGCTGCCCTGACGAGCACGTACTCGTCGGCATAGACCAGGAACTCGGTGCCGGGTGAGTACGGACCTGCCACGGGCTGGCCGACGGTGTTGTAGACCTCGGCGAGCAGGTCTATGGTCGCCGTCGGGGCCGTGAACGATACGTCACCGGTGAAGGCCGACTTCCAGACGTCCTCGTCGCCGACGTACTCGATGGCGCCGACGCCGTCGCCGGCGATGACGGGAGCCGTCGACGTGAAGTCGTTGGCCGGCTCGGTGGTGTCGTCGAAGTCCCTGCCGAACGCGTACAGGGACACGACGCCGGACGAGCCGTCGTTGGTGACCCTCACCACGTACTCGGAGGCGGAACCCTCTATCAGGACGCACGAACCGCCGCAGGTCCTCGAGACGTTGATGGCGCTGGGCTGCAGTAGCGACGGCGCGACGAACGGCCCCAGTGAGCCGGCGGCGAAGAAGTCCCGGCTGTGGCTGCTGTAGAGGACGGTGCCGCCGGCGGAGGCCAGCACCTCGAGGCCAGCGTCCTTCGAGATCTCGATCTGGAGGATGTCGCGGTTCCTGACCGCGCTGGGGACTTCAAGCACGAACACCGCTTGGCCCGAGCCGCTCAGGTTCACGCTTCCGACGGACTGGTTCATGTCCTGGTTGGCAGTCGCCTGCTGGCAGCCGGTCGGCCTGGGCGTGCCCGAGAACGGATCGAGGGTCACGAAGTACTTGCTGTACCCCGCTGTCGCCGCTACTTCGCCCGACGCCCTGACCCGCACCGACTCTCCGGCGAAGACGCTGAACCTCTCGCCGCCGGCGTACGGACCTGCCACCGCCAGGCCGCAGGAGTCGTAGACGCTCACCGCCACGTCGATGCCCAGGGGTTTGCTGATCGTGACGTCCGTGTTGGCCGGTACGGACCAGTAGTCGAAGTCGCCGAGAAGCTCCAACGCTCCGGACTCCCCGTCGACAAGCTGGGCGGCTCCGCTACGCACGTCGTTATCGGGCTCGAACGGGTCGTCCAGGTTCCAGCCGTACAGGTAGACGTCTGCGCTCAACGGCGAGCCTCCCGTGTTCACCACGCGGAGGTAGAAGCTGCCGCCGGCAGGGTCGAACATGATGCAAGGTCCCTGGCAGCTGAGGCTGGGACCAATGGCCGCAGGTGTCGCGCCCTGGGAGGCGGGGACGGCAGGCGGAACCGTGCCGAGACGGCCTTGCACGAACCGTTCGCGCGACTGGCTGCTGGAGATGATGCCCCAGTAGCCGCCGTTGCGCAGCTCGATGGCGGCGTTCTGGTCTGTGACGAGCTCGGCGATGATCACGTCGAAGGACTGCGGCACGGTACCCAGCGTCAGCTTGAAGTTCGCGTCCTCGCCGGGAGCGAGGTCGACGGAGCCGGCGGGTGTCACGCCGCCATCGTCCGTAGCTGCCATAGGGTCGGAGGGAGGGGGCGGGGGCGGCGGGTTGGTGCAGGCCGCCAGCAGGATGGCCAGGAGGGGAAGGATGCGCAGGACGTTGGCTTTCACGGTCACCTACCTTGCCTTCGAGACCGGATGAGAACCGGCCGCCGACGTCGTTTGGAACGCGGGCGGCCGGAACCTCGTCACCGACTCGGATCTCTACCGTACGTTCCACTCGGGGTTTCGTCGAGAGGAAGGTAGCACGGCGAGCATGCCGGTGCGGTTAACCGAACCTTGAGGCCGGTTGCTGGCGGCTTCCGGGCGAGCGCTCGCCTACCGGCGCAGCTCCTCCCTGCTCACTGTCGCCGGGAAGTTGCCGTGCTCCAGCGTGTAGCCGCTCTGGCCTGCGATCGCCGCGCGGTTCGGGTCCACGGCGCGCACCCTGACGTACTCGTCGTCGAACACGGTGACGGCCTCGCCAGGCGGCAGCTCGACCTGCACCTCGCCGAACGAGTTGACGACATGCGCTTCGGTCGGGAAGCCCTGCGGCGAGAAGATCACCTGCGCCGTGGCCGGTATATCCCAGTAGTCCTCGTCACCCACGGTCTCGATGGCGCCCTTGTCGAAGCTCCCTGCGGGGATCGTGGGAGGCGAGGTCAGGTCGAAGTTGTCCGGCTCGGTCGTGTCCCTGAAGCTGGTCCCGAAGACGTCGAGGTCGGCCTGCACCGCGGCCCCGGAGTCGTTCGTGACCTGAACGTAGAAGTCGCCGAACGGCCGGAAGACGATGCACGAGCCGTTGCAGTTGCGCTCCTCGGTGATCGCGGCGGCTCCCATGGAGGCGGGACCGAGACCGGCAGTGCCGCTGCCGAAGAACTCGCCCGACCGGGCGGTGAACTCGAGCTCGAGGGACTCGTTGCCCACCTCCAGCTTGAGGTCTCGGTCCAGCTCGACCTGGATGAGGTCGAACGACAGGCTGGAGTGGACGAAGTAGAGCCGGCTCTCGCCGGGCTCGTAGAAGTGGGTGGCGCTCGAGCCCAGGTTGAGCTCCTCGTCAGGTTCGGGTGGCAGCGGAGGCGTGGGGCCGCCGCCGGTCGCGCAGGCCGCGAGCAGGCCGCCCACAGCCAGGCCGACGATGATAAGGACGGTGCGCTTCATGTGACCTCCTTCGTCCCGTCATGCTGGCAGCGGCCGTGTGAGGCACGTTGCGATGCACGTGAGAGATGGCGGTCAACGACCTTCCGGCCTTAACGGAGACCTAACGAAGCGGGCCGCCGAAGACCCGCGGTCGAAACGCTACTCGAGGACCAATAGGTACGGGTAGAGGTCGGGTGCCCCGGCGTGCACCTCGACCTCGAGGTCCGGCAGCGCCTCGCGTATCTGGGCGACCACGGCCTTGACGTCAGCGTCGGAGATCGAGGACGAGTGGAACAGGGTGGCGATGTCGCGGTCGGCACCGTGGCGGGTGACCAGGTCGAGGAGCGCCTCGTCCGGGCTGGCAGCTGCCACCTCCAGCACGCCGTCCGCCAGGCCGATCGACTGGCCCTCCTGGACGTCCACGCCATCCAGCCGGACGTCGCGGCTGGCGCTCGTGACCTCGAGGGTCACGGTGTCCTGAGCGGCCTCCCGCATCTCCTCGAGGACCGCTTCCGGGTCCCCGTCCTCAGTGAAGGCCACGGCCGCGGCCAGGCCCTGACCCAGCGTGCGCGTCGGCAGCACCAGCACGCGCTTGTCCGCCACGATCTCGTTGACGCGTTCCGCGGCCATGATCACGTTCTTGTTGTTGGGCATGACGATGACGGTCTTGGCCCCCACGCTGCGCACGGCGTCGCTGAGGTCCTCTACCGACGGGTTGTCCGTCTGGCCGCCTCCCACCACCCTGACGCCGAGGCTCCTGAACGCGCGGGTGAGGCCGTAGCCGCTCGCTACCGCCACCGCGGCCAGCCGCTGAGCGTCGTCCTCGCCCAAGCTCACGTCCGCGAGGATCTCCGAGTGCTGCTCGCTCATGTCCTCGACCTTCGACCGGACCATCCGACCGTAGCGTCCGACGGTGGCGAGCAGCTTCTCGGGCTCCTGCGTGTGGATGTGCCCCTTCACGAAGCCCTCCGCCCCTACGACGAGCAGTGAGTCGCCGAACGGGGCCACGAGCTCCTGGATCTCCTTGGTGGGCACCTTGACGTCCGCCAGCAGGAACTCGGTGCAGAACCCGAACTCCTCTTCCTCGAACTGCTGCTGGGCTCGCTTCTCGATCTTGGGTGGGGGCGGTAGGTCGCGCTTCTCGAAGTAGGCGATGAGCCCTTCGAGCACCCGCAACGCTCCCAGGCCACCGGCGTCCACGACGCCGGCCTGCTTGAGGATGGGCAGCTGCTCCGGCGTCTTCTCCAGCGCCACGCGGCCGGCCTCGAGAGCCACCTTCATGACCTCGACGGGTGCGGCCCTGCGAGCCTCGCTCGCGGCTTCGGCGGCCTCCCTCACGACCGTGAGGATCGTCCCCTCGACCGGCCGCATGACGGCCGCGTAGGCGCTTTCCGAGCCCGCGACGAGCGCCTCGGCGACCTCCGGTCCGCCCAGCGACTGATGGTCCTTGACCGACTCGGCGAAGCCCTTGAGCACTTGCGAGAGGATCACGCCCGAGTTGCCGCGGGCACCAAGCAGCGAGCCGTAGGACAGGGCGCGAGCGACGGTCTGCATGTTCACGGTGCGCAGCTCGGAGAGCTGGCGCCTGACGGACTGCATCGTGAGGTGCATGTTCGTACCGGTGTCGCCGTCTGGCACCGGGTAGACGTTGAGGGCGTTGACCTCCTCGACGAACACGCCCAGCCACTGCGTGGCGAAGATGAACGCGTGGGAAAGCTCGCGAGCCGCGACCCGGCCGGCCGGCTTGACGGCCTCAGCCACCTCAGGCACGGCTGACCCCCGCCACGTGGACCCTCACCTTCGCCAACGACACGCCGGCGTAGGTCTTGGCCGCGTAGCGCACCCTCTCGCGTACCGAGTCGGCCACGACAGGGATGTTCACCCCGTAGGCGACGACGACGTAGATGTCCACGTCGGCGACGTCCTCCTTCTCGCCGCGCGCGATCACGACGCCTTCGTCCACCTGACGGGTGCCGAGGATGCGTCGGATGCCCTCGGTGAACGTCGTCGGGGCCATGCCGACGACCCCGGGCACCTCGTGCGCGGACAGGCCCACGATCTTGGCGAGCGCGCTGTCGGTCACGACGATCCGGTCCTTGCCCCTGGGTCCGGCCGGCACCTTCTCGCCCCGGCCCCTGCCCTTCTGGGCGGCCTTGCCAGGCTTCTGCGGCGTCTTCGCGCTGGACGCGACCTGCGCCCGGCTCTTGTCGTCCTTCGAGCTCAACTCAAGCTCCCCTTCTACTCACTCCATGCCGGCGAGGAAACCTATGCGCCGGAGCGCCCTGATCAGGTCCATGACGGTCGCTTCCGTCGGGTCGTACTCGACGATCATCTTCGACCCGTCGCCTGGCCTCACCTCGCTCACGCCCGTCACGGCCGCCAGGGCCGACCTCACCCTCTGCCTGGCCTCCTGCGTGTCCATGCCCCTGACCGCCACGACGGCCCGGTTGGTGCCCGGCGCGCTCATGTCGCGGTCCGGCCGGCCCCGGCCGAGCCGAGCCTGCGCGCGTAGGCGACGACGTCGCTGGACTCGAAACCGCCTCGCTCCCGCGCTGACCTGGCGATGGCGTCGGCGGCCGGCACGTTGGCGCCGAGCCGGTAGACGCCGGCGTCGTAAGCGCTCTTGACGACGGCCTCGGCCAACGCGGACGCTACCTGTGGCGCGGCGGCGCTCGGCGCCGCGACGAGGCGCTCCAGTCGCAACGACGGGTGACCGCCCGTCCAGGTGGAGTGCGCCAGGACGAATCCGACGATTTCGCCGCGAGGAACCTGGGCCACGAACGAGTGACCGCTGCGGCCGAAGTAGTGCAGGCTGCCGCGGTTCACGTTCGGCTCGAGCCCGTGGGCCGAGGAGTACCGCCTGTCGAGCTCGGTCAACGCTTCCAGGTCGTCGGCCTCGGGCGGCCGCATGACGGGTGCCAACGCCACGTCGGCTACGTCGTCAACGGGAGCGGCGACCATGAGGACGAGTATACGGGCCGGGAACGCCCAGCCCGTGCCGCGTCAGCGCAGCAGCAGCTCGACGCGTCGCTCTGATACCTGCTGGTTCCAGGGCTCGTAGCCGGCCTCGACGAAGTAGAGGCCCTGGGGGCCCACGTTGTGCCCGGCGCGCTTCCTGTCGCGCGAGGCCAGGACGTCAGCCACGTCATCCGGCTTCAGCTTGCCCTTGCCCACCCACAGGAGCGTGCCGACGATGGTCCTGACCATGTTCCGCAGGAAGCCGTCGGCGGCCACGTGCAGGCGCAGCTCTCCGTGCTCCTCGCGCAGGTCACACAGGTAGAGCTCGCGCTCGGTCGTCCTCGTCTCCTGCGTCGCGAACGCGGCGAAGTCGTGGCGCCCCAACAGGTGCGTGGTGGCTGCCCGCATGGCTGCCGGGTCGACCCGTCTGAAGACGGGCAGCACCCTGTGCCTGTCGATGGCAAGGCGCCGCGGGTCGTCGCGGACGACGCGCAGGCGGAACAGGTACCGGCGGTAGAGGCAGTGGAACTGCGCCTCGAAGGCGGGGTCAACGGTCTTTAGGTGCAGGGCGACGACGTCGCGCGGGAGGTGGGCGTTGAGGGCGAGCCTCAGCCTCTCGTCTGGGATCGCGCTCGTCGTGTCGAAGTGGGCGACCATGGCCAGGGCGTGCACGCCGGCGTCGGTGCGGCCGGCCGCGTTCACGGTCCCATGGTCGCCTGGCAGCTGCGCGAGGGCGGCCTCTATCGCCCCCTGCACGGTCCTCTCGCCCGCCGCCTGACGCTGCCATCCCTTGAAGTCGGCGCCGTCGAACTCGAGAGTGACCTTGACGCGCCGCGGCGCGCTCAAGCCGCCGTACCGCCCTGGACCCGTCCCTCCGCTGCCCGCGGCGCCGCGCTCGGCGTGAGGCGCAGGCCACGACCGAGCCAGGGCACGAGCACGGTGCCGATCCCGCCGATGACGAGGTACCTGAGGAAGGAACCCAGTCCGCTGCGTTTGATCTCCTCGGGCAGGAGCGCCGAGCTGCCCATGAGCGCGCCGAACACGAGGGCCAGGGCCAGAGCGGCCAGCACGATCCTGCCGGGCACTGGGCCCGAGGTGTCGTGCCTGACGAGCTCGGGTCCCACGGCGAAGGCCGCGAACGCCCCCATCAGGAGCCCGGAGTCCTCGGTCGGGAAGAGCAGGTGGAGGGCGAGGGGAACGACGAGGCCCATGACCACGGTCGCACCGCGGCCCACCTTCACGCCCCGCCGCTGCAGGTAGAGGCTCGCCCCGGCCGTGGCCAGGCCGAACGCGAGGCCACCCACGATGTCGATGGGCAAGTGCACGCCGAGATAGACACGCGACGCCGAGACGAGCAGCACCACGGCCAGCGCTACCCACGTGAACCAGGTGCGGCGCACGTAGGCGGCCGACAAGCCCCAGAAGGTGGCAGAGCCCTGCGCGTGTCCCGACGGGAAGCCGCTGCCCGGCGCAGTCGCCACCGCAGCCTCCGAACGCGCCACGCTGGGGTCTATCTGGAACGGGCGCTGGGTGGAGAAGGCGGCCTTGAGGAGCTGGTTGAGGTAGAAGCCGGCGAGCAGTGTCAGAGCGAGGCTGCGGCCGCGCCGGGCGTCGACGGCGACGAACGCCACCACGAGCAACGCGACGTACGCCTGCTCGGAGCCCAGTTGCGTGAAGACGAGCATGATCCGGTCGAGCGCCGGCGAAGCCGCGCCCTGTAGGGCGTAGACGAGACCCATGAGACAGATGATAGCCACCCGCCTGACCTCCTCCCCGCCGGTCGCTCCCGGCATGGGATCGCTCCGCCGCCCGTGAGAGAATCGGAAGCCGTGGCTCTGCCGCCTACCACAGACACCATCGCCGCCATCGCGACGGCGCCCGGTACCGGCGCGGTCGGCGTCGTCAGGGTCTCCGGGCCGGGCGCGCACGCCGTTGCCGACGCGGTGTTCCGGCCAGCCAGCGGGGTTATGCCGAGCAGTCTCGGCCCCGGTCGCGTCACCTTCGGAAGGGTGGCCGCAGGCGGCGAGGTCGTCGACGAGGCGCTCCTGCTGACGTTCAGGGCTCCGAGCTCCTACACCGGCCAGGACGCCGTCGAGTTGCAGACCCACGGTGGCCCCGCCGTGCTCAGGCGCGTGCTGGAGCTCTGCCTGGAGGCCGGAGCTCGCGCCGCGGGTCCCGGCGAGTTCACGCTGCGCGCTTTCCTCAACGGCAAGCTCGACCTGGCCCAGGCGGAAGCGGTGCTGGACCTCGTGAACGCCTCCAGCGAGGCGGCGAGGCGCAACGCGGCTGGCGGGCTCACCGGCGAGCTCAGCCGCCTGATCGGCGAGGTACAGACGGCGGTCACGACCGCGTACGCCGAGGTGCAGGCGGGGTTCGACTACCCCGACGAGGGCGTGCCGGAGGCGCGACTCAAGGAGCCGCTGGAGCGGGCGCTACGCGGCATCGACGACCTCCTGGCGACAGCGGAAGCCGGGCGCCTGAGCCGCGACGGCGCACGGCTGGCGCTGCTGGGCCGGCCGAACGTCGGGAAGTCGAGCCTGCTCAACGCCCTGCTGGGGTACCAGCGCTCGCTGGTCAGCGACGTGCCCGGCACCACCCGGGACTACCTCGAGGCCCCTCTCGTGCTCGCCGGCGTGCCGCTCACGCTCGTCGACACGGCCGGGATCCGCGCCACCACCGACGCGCTCGAGGCATCCGGGGTGGACCTGACGCATGCGATCGCCGCGGCGTCCGACCTGCGGGTGCTGCTCCTGGACAGCTCGCGCCCGCTGGGCCCAGAGGACCGCGCGCTTTTGAGGGCGTTCGGGAACGACGAGAACGGCCGGGGCACCGTGGTGGTCGCCAGCAAGACGGACCTGTACCCTGCCTGGGAGCCCTCCGACCTCGGCGACGGCCACGACGTGATCAACGTCTCGGCGCTAACTGGGGCTGGGCTCGGCGAGCTCAGGAGGGTCCTCACCGACCGGCTGGTGGGTGCGGCCGCCGGCTTGGAGCTGTGGGTCGGCAACGAGCGGCACCTGCAGGCGCTGAGGCGGGCTCGCGAGAGCGTGAGCGCGGCGCTGCACGGTAGCGACGAGCTGGCGGCGCTGGACCTGCAGGACGCCCTGGGTCACCTGGCCGCTATCACGGGGCGGGAGGGTGTGGCCGAGGAGACCCTGGCGAGCATCTTCGCGCGGTTCTGCGTGGGCAAGTGAGCTCGGTGGGGGCCGACCCCGCCCGCCGGTTACGCGGGCTTGCGGCCTATCAGGCGACCACGGCTCGCACGCCGGCGGCCTTCGCCACCGCGGCCGGGAGCTTCTCGGCCACCTGACCCAGCACGGTCCTGGCGGTGAACTCGATCATCTTGGTCAGAGCCCTCTCGCCCCACCGTTCGGCCTTGGGCAGCCGCAGCCGCACCGTTATCTCGAACTCGTAATCGATCCGGGAGCTTCTCGCCACGGGTGAACCCAGGGGGCTGACCCTCGCCTCGCCCGCCACCAGTGCCCAACCCGGGCCGTCAGGGGCGATGTCGAGCGCACGCAGCCGGGCCCCGGTAGGCATGGGCTCGAGCACGCTCCTGAACGGCAGCTCCCGCTGCCCGAACATCGCGGCCGAGACCGGGATGGCCGCTGTCACGACCGTGGGGTCACCGGTCACGACCTGCAGGTCGGCCAGGAAGTCGGCATGCGACAACGTCCGCGGCACGTCCCTGGCGAACTGCGTGGCTTCGGAAGGTGGCATCGCCACCTCCAGCGCGAACCGCACCGAGTGGGCCAGGTCCACGTCTAGCGCTCGCCGACCCGAGGGCGCGGCCCGACCCACTCGACCCGCACCTGCGCGTCGCGCATGGCCGCCTCGACCTCGGCGTCCGTCGCGCTTCTCAGCCGTGGCAGCTCGTTGAACAGTGGCGCGCTGGATGCGAGGCCGACCCGCACCGTGACGGGACCGTCCTCCGAGGCGCGTCCGATGCGCCAGAGGAGGTTCGCGGCGAGCTCGTCGAGCTGGTCGGCCATATGGGTTCAAGCCTACAGCAGAGCCCGGCTCGCTCCTCGTTCTCATACTTCTAACTGTGGCCAGAGTAGGCGCTAACAGCCAAAGGCGACACTCGTGGACGTGCCTTACGAAAGGAAGTGGTCCGTCGTGAATCGCGCTCGCGCGACCGTTCTCATGTTGACAGCAGCACTCATCGCGGGTGCCGCCGCGACGTTCTGGCCCCGCAACGAGGTCGTGGCTCAGGGGGCGCAACAGGAAGCCGCCGCGCTCCTGCAGGACGAACAGAACACGATCGACGTCATCGAGGCCATCGGCCCGAGCGTCGTGGCCATAAACGTCGAGATACGCGGCAACGTCGTCAACCCGTTCCAGGACCTGCCTTTCCTGCCCGAGCCGTTCCGCGACCTGATCCCGCGCAGCCAGGGGATCCCGCGGGTGCAGCAGAGCAGCGGGTCTGGCTTCGTCATCGACGGCGAAAGCAGGATCGTCACGAACTACCACGTGATCAGGGCGGCGTTGCAGTCCGACTCCATCGAGCCCCGCGACGGGGCGACGATCACCGTCGAGTTCCCCGACAGCGAGGATCCCATCCGGGCCCGCGTGCTGGGCGCGAACCCCGACTACGACGTGGCCCTGCTCGAGCTCGAGGACCCAGCGGCGGTCCCCGACAACGTCAGGCCCATCGAGCTCGCCGACTCCACGCAGGTGCGGGTCGGGCAGAAGGTGATCGCCATCGGTAACCCGTTCGGCCTGCAGTCAACAGTCACGCAGGGCATCGTGTCGGCGATCGGCCGCGAGCTCACGTCGATCGGGCAGGTCGACATCCCCATGATCCAGACCGATGCGGCGATCAACCCAGGCAACTCGGGCGGCCCGCTCCTCGACTCCTCTGGTCGGCTCATCGGGATCAACACGATGATCGTGCCCGGCATGACGACAGTCGGCGCGGCCGGGAACATCGGCATCGGCTTCGCCGTGCCCAGCTCGCTGCTCACGGAGACGCTCCCCGACCTGGAGGCCGGCGGGCTGGTGGGCTTCTACGCCGCCACCGCCGACATCGAGAACCGCCCGCGCATCGGGTTCAGCGGCCGCTCCGTCAGCGACTACCCCGAGGAGGCGCGGCAGGCGCTCGGCATGCCGGAAGACGGCGTGGTGGTGTTCCAGGTCGACCCCGGCGGTCCCGCCGAGGAAGCGGGTCTCATCGGCGCGACCTACATGGCCGTCATCGGCAACCAGCAGTACCCTGCTGGCGGTGACATCATCGTCGCCGCGAACGGCGAACCCATCGAGACTATCCAGGACCTCCAGGCGCTCGTGCTCGAGCACGAAGCCGGGGACGTCGTCACCCTCACCGTCGTGAGAGGCGGCGAGGAGGTAGAGCTCGAGGTGACGCTGGCCGTCGTCGCGCCGGCGGAGAGCCAGCAGCAGCAATAGCTGTGGAGGGCGTACGGGCTCGAACGGCTGCGACTGGCGGCCGTCCGAGCCCGTGCTAGAGTCCGCCGCGATGGAGCGTCCAGGAGCAGATATCCGTGTGGGCCTGGTGCTCTCGGGTGGTGGCGCCAGGGCCTTCGCGCACATAGGCGTGCTGCGGGTCCTCGCCAGAGCAGGGGCCCGGTTCGACGTCGTCGCGGGCACCTCGATGGGCGCGATCGTGGGCGCTCTCTACGCTTCCGGTACCGAGCCTGACGAGATCTACGAGCTGGCCAAGAACCTGGGTTGGCGGGACATCGTAGATATCTCGCTCCAGGCGGGCCTCATCAAGGGCGACAAGCTCGAGGCCTTCCTGGCCGAGCTGCTGCCGTCCGACTTCGAGGACCTCGACGTCCCGCTGGCCGTCACCACGACGGACGTCGAGACCGGGGAGGCCGTCGTCATCCACGAGGGCGACCTCGTGAAGGCGGTCAGGGCGTCCTCGAGCTTCCCCGGTGCCATCGAGCCGACGCTGCTGGATGGCCGGGTGCTCGCCGACGGCGGCATCGTCAACAACCTGCCCGTCTCCGCGGCGGCGCTGCTTGGCGCCACGCGCATCGTCGCCTCGGACGTCACGCCCGCCAGGCACTCGGTCTACAGGACACCGGACGAGGAGGGGAACTGGTTCGAGCGCATGGTCGCCACCGTCAAGCTCGAACGGCGCAACCCCATGGCCCAGATGCTCCTGCGCAGCACCGACATCATGCAGTCGATCCTGGTCGACATCCAGGCGAGCCTCCACCCGCCGGACCTGCGGATCCGCATGTCGATGCCTCAGTACAGGGTCGAGTCGTTCAAGGACCTCGACGACATCGTTGCGATCGGCGAGGCGACGGCGGAGGCGGCGTTGGCAGCGCGGGGCGGCTGGGACAAGGTCGTCGAGCTGGGCGCCCGCGTGGAGCAGCTCCTCGAGTGCCCGCCGCCGACGCAGGGACGGGCTCCAGAAGAGGCGGCTCAGGTGGGCCGGGCCGAGGCAGGAACCGAGACCATCGGTGACGGCGTACCGGCCGGACCGGCTCGCCATACTGCCCGGACCGCCAAGGCACCGCCCAGGCCGGCGCTGGCGGCCCTGAGGCGCGCGCGGCGGGATTGACCGAGCGACCCGCGGCCACTGTCGGTCGCGCTGGCGTCCCACGGTGGCTCTGGCCGCTCCTTGGCGTCGCCGCTGGCGCGCTCATCTGGTGGCAGGGCGCCGCGGTCCTGAGGGTCGACGGCGACAGCATGTCCCCTACCTACCCGAACGGCTCGGTGGTCATCGTCCTGAGGCCGGGCCTCGATCGTTGGCTGGGGTTGAGGCGTGAGTACCGTGCCGGCGACCTGGTGATAGCCGACGTGCCCGGAGGGCTCTCGCTCAAGCGCGTCGTGGCCGTGGGGCCGGCCGTCGTCAGGCTCGAAGCGGGCAGGCTCAGCGTCGGCGGAGAGGTCGTAGCGCCACCCTATGCGGACCGCGCCGGCACCGGCACAACGGGGCCGACCGAAGTGGCCGAGGGCGAGCTCTACCTGCTCGGGGACGACAGGAGGCCGCTGGCCTCACGCGACTCCCGCGTCTTCGGGCCGGTGGATGTCGCGCGCGTGCGCGGCCGGGTGGTCGCCGGTTTCAAAGCGGGCGGCTGAGAGCTCAGCGGTCCGCGAGGCTACCGTCCAGGCCGAGGTCCGCCGCGCGCGCCTGCATGGCTTCCAGCACGAAGCCGACGTGCTCCCAGAGGTCGACGCCGAGCTCCTCGGCCCCCTGCCTCACGTCGTCGCGGTTCACCCCGCGTGCGAACGCCTTGTCCTTGAACTTCTTCTTGATGCTCCTGAGCTCCAGGTTCGCGATGTCCTTGTCGGGTCGCACCAGTACCGCGGCCGTTATCAGGCCGGTGATCTCGTCACAGGCGAAGAGCACCTTGGCGAGCAGGGACTCGCGCTTCACACCGGTGAAGTCGGCATGCCCGAGTATCGCGTCGGTGATCAGGTCCGGGTAGCCGAGCTCCTTCAGGTGGGCGACGCCGACGTACGGGTGCCCGCCCATCCCATCCTCGGCCAGCGGGTGGCGCTCGTAGTCGAAGTCGTGCAGCAGGGCGGCCACTGCCCAGGTCTCCTCGTCCTCGCCGTGGCGCTTGGCGTAGGCGACGACCGCCGCCTCCACGGCGAGCATGTGCTTGCGTAGGGACTCGCTCTGCGTCCACTCCTCCATCAGCTTCAGTGCAGTCTCCCTGGTAGGGCGCATGCCGTGAAGCTAACCCATCGGCCGGGCGCTCGCCCAGGTGACCGCGTGGGCGTCCGGCGCGTGATGCAGCGCGTCGTTCACGGGGTACGCCCTGACCCCGTAGGCTAGGCGGCCCGAGAGCTTGGGGGCGAACCTCGCCCGGTAGACATGGAAGCCGTCCTCCTCCGCCTCCAGCAACATGGGCTCGACGCGCAAGCGGTGCTCGAGGGCGTCCGAGGCGCGGCTGTAGACGACCTCCACGGCCAGCTCGTCGGCCTTCCAGCCGGGGGCCTTCACGCGCGCGACGACCTCGACCGGGTCACCCGACGCCTCGACCTCGGACGACTCGAGCCGCGCCTCGACACGCACGTCGCCCCAGCGCGTCCGGACGCGGTCACGCCACTCGGCCAGGCGCCTGGCTGTGTCGCCGGATCGCAGCGCCTGCTCGCGCCGGCTGGCCGGCAGGTAGAACCGCTCCACGTACTCCCTGACCATGCGACCGGCGTTGAACCGTGGTGTCACGGTCGCGATGGACGCGGCGCTGCGCCTGAGCCACTCGACCGGCACGTCCGCATCGTCCCTCCGGTAGTAGAGCGGGACGACCTCACGTTCGAGGAGCGCGTACAGCGAGTCAGCGTCCGAGGCGTCCCCGCGCTGTTCGTCCTGGTAGGTGCGACCACCGCCGATGGCCCAGCCGTTGTCGCCCTCGTAACCCTCCTGCCACCACCCGTCTAGGACCGAGAGGTTGAGCACGCCGTTCATCGCGGCCTTCTGGCCGCTGGTGCCGGAGGCCTCGAGCGGCCGGCGGGGGTTGTTGAGCCAGACGTCGACACCGCGCGTCAACGCCCGGCCCACGGCCATGTCGTAGTCCTCCACGAACAGCACGCGCCCCGCGAAGCGTTCGTCGTGCGACAGCCTGTGGATGCTGGCGATGAGCTCCTGGCCCTGGCCGTCCGCCGGGTGGGCCTTGCCAGCGAAGACGAGCTGGACCGGCCTGTCGCGGTCGGCGAGGATGGCGTGCAGCCTGTCCAGGTCGCGGAAGATCAACGTCGCGCGCTTGTAGGCCGCGAAGCGCCTGGCGAACCCGATGGTCAGGGCGTCGGGGTCGAAGAGCGACTCCGAGCCGGCCAGCGCGCTGGGGCTGGCCTCCTGCCGCCTCAGCTGCCTGGCCAGCCGCCGCCTCAGGAAACGGAGGCTCTGTCGCTTGAGGGAGCGCCGGACCTCCCACAGTCGGACCGGAGCCAGGTCGCGGACGGGCTCCCAAAGCGCCGGGTCGAGAGCGTCTTCTATCCAGTCCCGGCCCAGCACCTCGCCTATCAGCTCCTGAACGCCGGGCGCCATCCACGTGCGCAGATGCACGCCGTTCGTGACATGGGTGATGGGCACCTCGTCCACGGGGACGCCGGGCCACAGCGCCGACCAGATGCGGCGGCTCGTCTCGCCGTGCAGTCGCGCCACACCGTTGCGCTCGGTGGAGAAGCGCAACGCCAGGGCCGTCATGCTGAAGACGTCGCCCCAGCCGTGGTCGGCTCTCGCCAGGTCCTCGAACTCCTTGGCCGAGAGGCCCAGCTCCTCCCAGTAACCGTCGAAGCAGTGCCGCGCGAGGTCGAAGCCGAACGCGTCGTTGCCTGCCGCCACGGGCGTGTGGACGGTGAAGACCGTGTTGGCGGCGACCAGCTCGCGTGCCTCGGCGAAGCTCCGGCCCTGCGCGACGTACTCACGGCAGCGCTCCAGCGCCATGAAGGCGCTGTGGCCCTCGTTCATGTGCCAGCTCGTCGGCCTGATGCCCAGAGCCCGCAGCATCCTGACGCCGCCGATGCCGAGAATGACCTCCTGGGCGATGCGGGTCCGCTGGTCGCCACCGTACAGGCGGCACAGGATGCGCCTGTCATCCGGCGCGTTGCCTTCGATGTCCGTGTCCAGCAACACCGCCTCGACGAGGCCGATCCGGCAGCGCCAGGCCTGGACTTTGACCTCGCTCCCGAACACCTTCACGCTGACACTCACTCGTTGGCCGTCCGCGCCTGCGACCGGGGTGATCGGCGACTCCTCGGGCGGCACCCGCACGTAGACGGCCTCCTGGCTGCCGTCGTCTGCGACGCGTTGGTGGAAGTAGCCCTCCGGGTAGTAGAGGCCGACTGCCGCCAGCGGCACCCCCTGGTCGGAGGCGGCCTTGGTGTGATCACCCGCCAGCACGCCAAGGCCTCCCGAGTACAACGCGATCGACTCGTGCCAGCCGTACTCGGCACAGAAGTAAGCGAAGCTCGGCTGGGACTTCAGGTCGCTAACGTCCAGCCGCGAGAACCAGGTGTCACGCTCGCGGTATGCGTCCCACTCGGCCATCAGGCGGTCGTACGCGGCGAGGAAGCCCGGATCGTGGGCCGCCTCGTCGAGGCGAGCCTGGTCCACCTCGCGCAGCACCACGACCGGATCATGGTTCGAACGCTCCCAGGCCTCGCGGTGCAGCTCACGGAACAGCCGTCTGGCCTCCGGCTTCCAGGTCCAGTAGAGGTCGTAGCTGAGCTCGGCCAGGCGGCCGATGCGTGAGGGCAGGTTGGGGCGCACTGTCAGGTGGCCTAGGACCTTCATGGCGCGGCATTCTATACCTTCGCGGTAACCTCCCGAGGATGAAGCAGCGCGTCTTGACCGCGATCTTCGTGTTAGTGACGGGCTTGGCGTGGCCTCAGGCGAGCCTGGCGCAGACGGCCGGCGCGACGGTCGGCACCTGCCTCACGGCCGCCGGTTCGGCGGCGTGCCCACCGTTCTCGGTGGCGGTCGTGTTGCAAGGCGTAAGGGTGGACGGCAACACGATCGGCCTCTCGCTCGGGTACGACCACCTGGAGCTGACGGCCTGGAGCGCAGAGACGTTCGGGCCGCTCGGCAACGTGGTCTTCGAGCTCGAGGGGGAACTGAGTTCTGGCCCTGTCGCACGCGCCCGACTGTCGGCGCGCGGCGTCATCGCGAGCGTGGCCGCACGTGCCGCGCTCGTCGCCGCCGGAGCCGACCCGGAGCGGTTCGACCCGTTGGCCATCGCCGCGGACCAGCGCCCTCTGCTGGGCGGGCCGGTGCTGGGCCTGGAGCTGGGCGGCACCTTCCGACTGGATAGACAGGTAGTTCTGGACGTGTCCCCGGCGGCCTACCTGACAGCGGGTGGGGCAGCGTTCGACCTCGATGCGAGCCTGCGCCTGCTCAGGGCCCTCGGCCCGAACGAGCTGCAGTTCCACCTTCAGGGGGCGCTCCTGCCCGGCTCGCCTGGCGACCACGCCGCGCTGGGCGCCTCCGTCGTGCTGCCGCGCGGGCGCGACCCGGACTGGTCCTTCGGGCTGTGGGCAGGCCTGGGAGAGACGGGCCTTCTTCCGGGTGCGACGCTAGCCATGGCCGAAGACCTCGCGGCCGGGGTGCGCGTGGCGGTCCAGGCCGCCTACCAGCCGTATCGCCGCGACGCGAGACCCCTGCGCGGGACCCTGAGCCTGACGGCGGACCTGGGGGGTCCCGAGCTCGAGCTGAGGCTGGCCGGCGGAGCGCTGCACGAGCACGCCGCCGACGCGCTGGCCGCGCGGCTGGGGCTCATGTGGAGCCTGCCGGAAGGGTTCAGGTGAGGCTCACCTGGGCTCGAGCGGCACCAGGTCCCCCGTGAGCAGGTCGAGCCGGTAGGCGCCGGTATCGGGCACGGCGCGCAGGTAGCGCCTGACGTCTGTGCCCCTCACCAGCTCGAACTCACGCAGGCCGGGCTCGATGCCAGGCGCGAAGCCACCCGGTTGCAGCCGCCCGTCCACGTAGACCAGCACCTCGCGCTGCTCGTCCCAGAAGACGACGAGGGGCGCCGCCGGGGTCAGCGTCGTCTCGACGCGCGTCACCCTGTAGTTGCGAACGTTCGCGTAGTGGGTCTCGGGCTCGAAGCCGTCGCGCTCCAGCGTGATCGTGTGGATGCCAGGTAGCGCTGGCAGCGTCGCGGGCGACACGCCGGCAGGCTCACCGTCGAGCCACACGCGCGCCGCCGGGTAGGTCGTCACCTGCACGCTGCCGCCGGAGATGGGCGTGAGCACGACGGGCAGGAAGCTCGTGTCGCCGGCCCTCAGCTCCACCATCCGTACCTCGGGCAGGAAGCCCTCCTTGCGTACCTCCACCTGGTAGCGCCCCGGCCTCAGCATGGCCACGTCGAGCTGGCCGGTATGCCCTATGGCCACGCCGTCGACGAACACCTGAGCGTCTCCCGGCTCGCTCGAGACGAAGAGGCCGGCGTCTCCGGCCGGCAGCTCGAGCTGGGCGGTCGTGAACTCGGCGACCAGCGCCGCCAGGTCGGCAGCGGCCGTCGCGGGGTTAGCGACGTCGAGGGGCGTCGTGATCACGTCGGTCGCCCTCCGGTACTGCGCGTCGACGACGATGAGGTTCACGACGTAGGCCGGGGGGCCGGCCTCGTCGATGCGCGCCACCTCGCCGCTGACCGCGTAGCGGGCGGAGTCCACCTCTGCGATCAGCATCGAGAGCTCGGGGTCGAGGCTGCCGGCGATGCCGGAGGTGATCCGCTCGCCGTTCTTCACCTCCAGACCCGTCGCCGCGCCCACGGCGGACCGGAAGGTCGTCATGAACGACGCCAGCACCTCGTCCGGCACGACGCCCCTTACCCCGAACGTCGGCACCGAGACCTGGGCAAGAGCGGACGAGACGAGGAGAGCTATCAGCAGGGCCACCGCGTGCATGCCGGCGCGCCTGAACGGGGCGTGGGGACTGCAGGCCGCGGGCAGCGGCGCCGACGCCGCGCCCGTAAGCCCGGCGTGGCGTCTCTTCGCGGACGGGCCCATCGCGACAAGTATATCCGTCCACAGGCGGAACTCCGGGGCCGGGGCGCTGCCCCCTTGATATCCTCGGGGGGCATGCGCTACCTCGTCCTGAGCGACGTCCACGCCAACCTCCCAGCCCTGGACGCGGTGGTGAACCACGCCAGGCAGCGCGGCTTCGACGAGGTCGCCTTCCTCGGCGACGCGGTGGGTTACTACCCGCAGGCACAGGAGGTCGTGGAGCGGCTGATCCAGCTCGACCCCAAGGTCCGGCTGATGGGCAACCACGACGCCGCCCTCCTCGAGATGCTCGACGGCCTGAGGGTCACCGGCGACGCGAGCGTCGTCTCCGAGGTCCTCGAGCGCCACGCCGAGCAACTCACGGACGACAGCGTGGACTTCCTGCGCACGTTCCGCGCCCACCATGTCGATGATCAGTGGGAGGCGGCCCACGGCGCGCTCACCAGGCCGTGGGAGTACCTGGCCACGATGGCCAGCGCCCAGGCGAACGTGGCGCTCATGAGCACCAGGTTGCTGTTCGTGGGTCATACCCATCACCCGAGGGTCTACGCCAGGGCGCGCAGCGGCACGCAGGAGCTGTGGCGGACCGTGACCTTCCGCGAGGAGCGGGTCAGTTACCGGGTACCGCCGCTGGCGACCGTGATAGCGAACCCCGGCGCCGTGGGCCAGCCGCGCGACCAGGTGCCCCTCGCAGCCTACGCACTCTTCGACGTGCCCTCCATGACGATCGACTTTCACCGCGTCGAGTTCGACGTAGTGGCCGTGCAGACCGCGGTGCGAGCCGCCGGCTACCCGGAGGTGCTCGCCGCCAGGCTGGCCGTGGGCAGGTGAGCGCCGTGGAGGCCCGCGGCAACGAGCGCGTGTTCGCACAGCTCAGGGCGGCCGTATCTCGGTCGGGCTTCCAGCGCACGCTGCTCTTCTCCGGCCCGGACGGCGTGGGCAGGCGGCGGGCCGCGACATGGCTGGCTGCCTACCTGAACTGCCTCGCCAGCGAAGACGAGCGCCCTTGCGGGGTCTGCGCCTCGTGCCGGGCCGTAGCGGCGGGCGAGTCGCTCGACTACCGCGAGGTGGCTCCCAGCACGACGTCGCGCACCGGCAGGGCGCGGCACAGGGGTGAGATCCGGATCGGACAGCTCGTGCCGCGCGAGCGCGAGACCGAGCCCGACCCCCTCGTTCCGTGGCTGGAGGCGCGTCCCCACGGCCGCTACCGCGTCGCCGTCGTGGACGACGCTCACACGATCAACGCCAGCGCCGCCAACGCGTTCCTCAAGACGTTGGAGGAGCCGCCCACCCACGCGGTCATAGTGCTCATCGCGCCCGGCCCGGAGGCGCTCATGCCGACCGTCGCGTCGCGGGCCCTCAACTTCCGCTTCGCGGCTGTGCCGCTGGCCGACGCCGAGATGCCGGGGCACCCCGGGGTGCGCCTGGGGCAGCCAGGCGTTCTCGAGCGCGCCAGAGCCAACCGGGAAGCGACGGACGAGGCGCGCGCCGCCGCCGACGCGCTCCTAGAGAGCGTCAGCGGCGACCTACTCCAGGCGCTCGAAGGGGCGGAGGAGCTGTCCAGGTCGCTGTCCTCCACCGCGCTGGAAGGAGCGCAGCCCGGACCGCTCGGCTGGCTGCGGGAAGCCGTGCGGTCCTTGCCGCCGGCCGCCTACGCCGAGGCCGTGGACCACCTGAACGACCTCGAGGACGCGCTGGCCGCGTACGCGAACCCCGGTCTGGCCTGCGCGAACTTCGCTCTCAGGCTGCGCGACACGGTGGCGCAGGTCGGCTAGCTCTTGACGGGCTTCGTGATCTCCGCCGCGGGGAACTCGTGGATCGCGCCCTCATCGGTCTTGAGCTCCAGCGTCCCCTGCAGCGGGTTGAGCTTGACCACCCGGCCGCAGGTGCCGCTGCCCTCGTGACAACCGCGGCTGCCCTTGCGGGGCATGCCCTTGAGCAGGTCCCGGTACATGTCGTGCTCATACTGCAGGCAGCACATCAGTCGGCCGCACGGTCCCGAGATCTTCTCAGGGTTGAGGGGTAGCTGCTGATCCCTGGCCATGCGGATGCTCACGGAGCTGAAGCTCTGGAGCCAGGTCGAGCTGCACGAGCCGTCGCCGCATACCCCCAGCGTGCCCAGCATGCGGGCCTGGTCGCGAGGGCCCACGTTGACGAACTCGACCCGAGCGTCCGTGCGCTCGACGAGCTCCTGGGCCAGCACCCTCAGCGGCGGCTGCACGTCGCTGGAGTAGCTGACGACGAGGAGGCTCTCGTCGATGGTGAACTCCAGCGCCACCACCTTCATGTCGGCGCCGACCTGCCTGGCACGGGCCTTGAGGAGCCACTTGAGGTCCTCGGCCTTGGCCTTGAGGGCCTCGTAGCGCTCCAGGTCGTCGTTCTGGGCCTCCCTGACGTAGTGGCCATGGGCGCGTTCCACCTCGCGCGGCTCCGTGCGCACCTTGCCTACCTCGAGCCCGCGCCGCGTCGTCACCACGCAGGTGGTGCCGACGGCCGGTGGCGACGGCGGGGCTTCCATGTAATGGATCTTGGGTCCGTTGTCGAAGCGGACGCCTATGCACTCTGGCATGGGCGGATACTACCGTGACGCCCGTACGCCCGCCCGGCCGCGGTGACCTGAGAGGTCACTCCCAGGCGCCGTAGAGGCTCACGGCGGCGACCGGGGCGAAGCTCAACCGGTGCTGGGAGCACGGGCCCAGCCGGCGCAGCGCGTCGAGGTGCTCGGGCACGCCGTAGCCGACGTGCCTGGCGAACCCGTAGCCGGGGTACTCGTCCTCCAGCCTCGTGAGGTACTCGTCGCGCTCGTGCTTGGCGAGGATGCTGGCCGCGGCGACCTGGTAGCTGATGGCGTCGGCCCTGGCCGCGGCGACCTCCGGCACCCCGCAGCCCAACGGCAGGTAGTCCGTCACCAGGCCGTCGAGCTGGTCGCGCACGCGCTCCACCGCGCGCCGGGCGGCGGCCTTGGTGGCGCCGAGCACGTTGAGCGAGTCCACCTCCACAGCCGTCGCGAACTCGAACGCGTACGCGACCGCTTCGGTCCGCAGGCGCGCGGCGAGCTCGGCCCGCTGCTCGCGCGTGAGCGTCTTCGAGTCGCGGTACGGGTACTCCCTGCCGGCAGCGAGCACGACCACGGCCGCCGAGACCGGACCGGCCAGCGCTCCCCTGCCGGCCTCGTCCACCCCTGCGACCGCCACCGCTCCACGCGCCCACAGACGACGCTCCAGCGTCCAGCCGGGCTCCAGGGTCACGCTACGGGTTCCCCACGACCTCGCCGGGCAGCGCTCCCTCGGCCACGCTGTCAGGCAGCGTGAAGTAGAACGTGCTGCCGCGACCTACCTTGGACTCCACCCAGATCTTGCCGCCGTGCTTCTCGACGGCGAGCTTGCAGAACGTCAGGCCCATCCCGCTGTCGTAGCGGTCATGGACGGTGTGCCTCGACTGCTCGAAGGCGTTGAAGATGCGCTTCTGATCGGCCTCGGGTATGCCCTCGCCGTCGTCGCGGACGCTGAGCACGAAGCCGCCGTCCTGCTTCCAGGCCCTGAAGTCGATGTAGCCGCCGCGCCTCGTGTGCTTGATGGCGTTGGCCATGAGGTTCGCGAGCACACGGCGCAGCAGCTTCGGGTCGCCGTAGACCCGCTCCGCCTCCGGGCGCACGAGGAACCCGAAGTTGCGGTCTTTGGGCCCGCCCGAGACGTCGCCCAGCGCCTCCTTCGCCAGGTCCGTGAGGCTGGCGATGGCCGCTGGTGAGTACGGCATCTGGCCCTCCTTCATGCGCCTGACGTCGAGGATGTTCGCCGCCAGGTTCAGCAGGTGCTGCGACTCGCTCCGTGCCAGCCCGAGCAGCTCCTCTACGCTCGTGTCTCCACCGGCCCGCATCATCTCCAGGCTGTGGTCGAGCAGTCCCATGACGCTCGAGATGGGGCTCTTGAGGTCGTGGACCAGCATGTGGATGAGGTCGTCCTTGACCCGCTCCGAGTCCTTGAGCGCCTGCTCGAAACGCCGCGCCCTGTCGAGGGCCGTGCGCATGTCGCGCTCCGCGCGGCGGCGCGTCAACAGCTGCTCGAGGTAGGCCTTCACCACGGTGGGCTGCGTAGGCAGCGCGATGTACGCGTCTGCGCCGGAACCGATGACGCGCGCCTCGATCTCGGCGTCGGCCGGGCCGAGGTAGACGAGCGGCGCGTGCGCCAGGTGCTGGCGGCTGCGGAGGATGTAGACGATGTCGAGGCCCTCCGGCACGCGCGTCGCGAGGGCGTGCTCGATCACTACTGCCTCGGGCGTAGCTGGCGCAGCGCCGTCCGCCGCCGGCGCGCCGGCCCCGCGCGTGACGTAGAGGAGCTGCTCCACGTCATCGATGACCTGGCCCTCCAGCCTCAGCTCGGAGAGGACCCGGTTCAGCGTCTGGCCGCGCTCCTGGCTTCCGGACGCGATCAACACGTGTGGGGCTGCGGCCGCCATCGTCACGCGCATACTATCAACCACCGCCCGCGCTGAAGACCGCGAACTCCCTTTCACCTGTTGGGCCGGCTGCTAGCATCCTGGCTGTGACGACAGGGGGCTTATCGCTCGGTCCCATCACGTTCGAGCAGCCGCTCGTGCTGCTCGGTCTGCTGCTGTGCCTGTTGCCCCTGCTCCCGCGACCTTCCGGGGCGCAGGCATGGCTGAGGTCCGGCGCGATCGCCCTGGCGGTGCTGGCGCTGGCAGGACCCTTCGTCGGGGGCGGCCGGCCGCGGGTCGCCGTCGTCGTCGACGTCTCGGACAGCGTCGGCAACGCCGGCCTGGCACGCGCGGCGGAGCTCGTGGCCGGCTTGCCGGCCGACACCGACCTCGTCCTGGCCGCCTCGGAGTCGACACGCGTGCCCGACCTGCCGGCCACCGCGCCACGCTTCCTCACGGCCGGCGGCACCGACCTGGCCCGCGCGCTGCAGGTGGCCACCGCCGGCGGCGCGGACCGCATCCTGCTGGTCTCGGACGGGGTCGTGCCGGAGGCAGAGACGCTGGCAGCGCTCCCGGCCGTGCCGGTGGACGTCGCCCCGGTGCCGCGCCGTTCTGGCGTCGGCCTGGCAGAGTTGATCCTGCCCACCCAGGCGGCTCCGGGGCAGACGGTGGAGGCCGTCGCCGTGGTCCGCTCCGACGTCGAGGCGACCGTTCGCGTGGGGGGCGTGGCCGGCGACACGGACCTCGAACCTGTCGAGGTGCGCGTGCAGCCCGGCACCACAGCCGTCCCCCTCACCTTCACTGCCGGCCAGGGTGCGGTCATGAACGTCAGCGTCGACCTGTTCACGGACGTCCCCGCCGGCGCCACTACCCTCAGCCGTGAGCTCTCCGTCAGGACGCGCCCGCCGCTGCTCGTCGTCGGTGATCCGGGGCTGGCGGCCGCGCTCGCGGCTCAGGGCCTCGACGTGCGCACCGGCACGGCGGCCGACGTGACCTCGCCCCTGCCCTACTCGGCCGTCGCGATACGTGGCGGCGCCGCGGACTTCACGCCGGGGCAACTGGACCTGCTGGCGGGGTTCGTGCAATCGGGCGGCGGACTGATGATGACAGGCGGTCCGGAGAGCTTCGGGTTCGGGGGCTGGTACCGCACGCCGGTGGAGGACGTGCTGCCCGTCACCACCGATCTCCGCACCGAGGTCACGCTGCCGCTGGTCGCGCTCGTGATGGTGGTGGACAGGTCGCAGTCGATGGCGACGGGCTCGCCCTCGAAGATCGAGCTGGCCAAG
>DASVCK010000150.1:0-5718 GCA_036381675.1 Trueperaceae bacterium
GTTGGGCTTCAGCCGGCACAACGTGCGCACCGCGCTGGACAGGCTGGCATCGGACGGGCTGGTGCGGCTCGAGCCCAACCGCGGAGCCACCGTCGCCACCCTGAACCTCGAGGACGCCGTCGACATACTGGTCGCCAGGGAGGCGCTGGAGGCGGCGGTGACGCGACTGGCGGTCGAGAAGGCGACCGACGAGCAGGTTGAGCACATGGGCGAGCTGGTCGCCACCATGCGCGAGGCGCTGGGCGCCGAGCGGTTCGACGACTACTCGGCTACGAACGTCCGGTTCCACAAGCTGATCCACCAGGCCTCGGGCAACGAAACCATGCCGGAGCTGATCGCGACGTTGCGGCTACGCATGTCGCGCCTGCAGCTGCGCTCGATCCTCATCCCGGGCCGTAGCGAGAAGTCGATAGCCGAGCACGAGGCGATCTACAAGGCCATCAAGGCACGTGACCCAGACGCCGCCGCCGATGCCGCCGCCGAGCACCTGCGCTCGTTGCGCTCGGCCATCACCAAGGCTTGGAGCCTCGTCAAGCTCTGAGGCTCGGCTTCAACATCAACCCTCGGCGATCGTCCAGGCCAGCAGCTCGTCGAGCGGCGCGGTGGCCAGGCCGATGACCCGGTCCGCACCGCCGTAGTAGAGGTACACCACGCCGTCCACGACAGGGTTGGCGGTACCGAACACGACGTTGGGCACGTCGCCCTTGATCTCCCAGGTCTCCTCGGGAACCAGGACGGCGGTCTGCGGACGTTTGAGGACCTTTGTCGGGTCCGCCAGGTCCAGGAGGGCCGTGCCCATGCAGTAGACGTGGCTCTCGTCGTAGCCGTGATAGATGACCAGCCAGCCCTCGTCCGTCCGGATGGGTGGCCCGCCCGCGCCTATGCGCTTGCCGTCCCACGCTCCCGGCCGGGGCCGCATGATCTCGACGTGCGAGCCCCAGGTACGCATGTCGCCCGAGAACGCCAGCCAGATGGAAGGCGGGCGGCGGTGGAAGGTTACGAACTGGCCGCCGATGCGCTCGGGGAAGAGGGCGTGGTCCTTGTTGTCCTCGCCCACGACCACCGGTCCGATGCGCTCCCAGGTGATCAGGTTGTCGCTCACCGCGTACATGGGCGTGATGCCGGTGGGCGTCTGACCTACCTCGGGATGTGCGCCGGCCCGGCCGTAGGCGGTGTAGGCCATGTAGAAGCGGCCTTCCAGCTCCGTGATGCGCGGGTCCTCGACGCCGCGGGCCTCGAACTCCGCCGAAGGCTCCAGGACCGGTCGCTCGAGCCGGTTCCACGTCACGCCGTCGGTGGAAACCGCGTAGCCGATGCGCGAGACGTAGTCCGGCCCCTGGGCCCGGTAGTGCATGTGGAACAGCCCGTTGTGGACGACGACCGACGGGTTGAAGACGTTGAGCGACTCCCAGTCGTTCAGGACGTTGGGCTTCAGTACGGGGTTGGCAGGGTGGCGGACGAGCTTCATCTGTGTCACTCCTGGTTGGGCGCTTCGAGGGTCAGCGCGAACAGGTGCATGGTCTCGCGGTCGGGCAGGTCTACTCGCGCGAGAACGCGACCCGGGTCTACGGGCAGCGTCTGGTGAAGTATGCGGCAGACTATGCGTTCGGTCTGGCCGCTCGTGCCGCGGCGCTGAGCGAACTCGACGCCGATCGCTTCCCCGAAGCGAGGTGGCTGGCACCAGTCGGAGAGCCCGAGGCTCAGGGTCTCGGAGCCGTCTTCGTAGACCAGCGTGACATCGGCCCGGTAGTTGCCTTGGTCCGAGGCGCCTAACAGATGGAGCGCACTGTACGGCCCGGCCGGGACCTCGAGCCGCTGACCGAGCATGACGACGTTGTTCAGCTCCGTGTCGGTGGGTGGGAAGAGGAACGGGACGCCGCCCGCTTCGAAACGCATGGAAGCCTGGGGCGCGTACTCCGCCGGGAAGGTGGCGCCGTAGACGCCGGAGCGGTTGTCGAAGTTGCCGCGCTGGGGACGTGACGGTAGGGAGAAGGCGTCGGCGTTGAACGCGGGACCCAGGTCTAAAGCCATGAAGCCAGGCTCCTCGAACGCGGTCTCAAGACCAAGGAGCGGCCCGACGCGGGCGGTGCTGAGCCCTAGTTCAGGGAGCGGTGCAGCTTCCGGCCACTCCACCAGCGCGAAGCCGTAGGGAGGCAGCGTCAGTAAAGCCGCCTCTTGCGGGGCATCCGTCGTCGGCTCGACCTCGTTCGCCTTCGCGTCGTAGACGTGAACGGTCGCTCCAGAGGCGGCACCCAGGGGCGGTACCTGTTCCGCATCGACTGGCTCGTCGTTAGGGGACCAGCTCTTGGCGAGGAGTAGTCGGGATCCCTCCCGACCGTAGAGCTTCCACTCGACCACCGGTCTGAACAGCAGGGCGTCGAAGCGGAAGTCGCGGCCGGCCGCGTGGCTGAGGGTCAGACTCATGGGTCCGGCCTGCAGGTCGATCGTGGCCAACTCGGTCATCACGTAACGCGACTCCTGAGCGCCTGTCGTGGCCACGGTGCCGAGGCGTTCGCGGCCGACGAACACGGCCGCGCTGGCGTCCCACGGGTCGTCGCGGTGAAGGGCGTAAACGAGGTAACGGCCCGCGGCGGGCACGTCGGCGGTGAGCGCCAGGCTCGCGCCGGGCTTCAAAACCGCCGCAAGCTGCCCGCTGGCAGTGCCGTCGACCTCGGTGGTCGGTGCCTCTCCGAAGTCAGTACCTGTCTCGGCCTCGACCGTGAACTCGGAGTGCGCCTCGAGCCACATGTAGTCCAGGACAGCGCGTGCTTCGGGCCTCGCCTCGGCCCGGATCAAGGCCATGAGCCCGGTGATGGTGGACTCGGCGCCGGCATTGCGGTTGATGACGCCCCGCTCAAGCCCGTCGTAGACCCGTCCCGTCTCCGGGTCGTACATGGCCTGCCGCAGGCTGTTGTTCCCCAGCAGCCAGGACGCCATGAGACCGCCGAGGCGGTCGTAGACGGGTTTGCCGGAAGCGTCGGCCAGGGCGAAGTAGCCGCTGGCTATCGCCTCCATCCCGTAGGCGATCTGCGGGTAAGCGCGCACGGCCGGGTTCATGTTCGAGTACGGGCCCTTGTCGACGAGTAGGTGGACGAAGAAGTGCCCGGCCTCTGCCTCCGCCGAGGCGAGATAGTCCGCGGCCGCAGCGGGATCGGCGCCGGCCGAGGCGAGCGCCGCTTGCGCCAGGCCTTGCGTCTGGCGGCTGCCCCACGCATGCCAGTCGAGAGGGTCGCGGGCGAACGGCATGTGCGCAAGGAAGGGATACGTGCCTTCCGGGCCGTACTGGAGCGCCATCAGTCCGTCGGCGACCATGCCCTGCAGGCGCCTGACGTCCTCGTTCTGCTCTGACTGCAGGAAGATACTCAGACCCAAGAGAAGGTTCGAAGCCGCATCGGCACCATCGTCCGGCAGCCAGGCGGGCGACTCGAAACCGTGTCGTTGCTCGTACGTGCCATAGGTTGGCGCGATCTTCGCCTCGAACGGTGCGACCCCGCGCAAGAACGCCTCGCGCAGCTCAGCTGCGAACGCAGGGTCGTCCTCGGCGAAGGCCCGCATGCCCTCGGCCAGCGCCCACAGCGCCCTGGCGGCCCAGAAGCCGGCGCCCTTGCGGCTCGTGATGCCGAGGCGGTTGATCGTGCCGTCGGCGAAGACAAAGTTGTAGAACTGACCGTCCTTGTCTTGCATCGCCAACACATAGCCGAGCAGCCCCTTCGCGAGCTCCAGCGAACGCTCCGATCCCGTCGCCTGGTGATGCCATAGGTAGGCCACGACGGCGCGGGCTACGTCGTCCAGGTCGGTGACGCCCTCGCCAGGCGCCTCACGGCCCACGTACGCGTCCGGCTCGGTGGGGCTGGGTTCGGCGTAGATCCACACGCCCAAGTGCGTCTCGCCCTCGACATCGAACTGGGTTGTAAGCGACTCAAGGTGGTCGAGGTTCGTGACCGGATCTTCCGGCCAGGAGTTACCTGGCAGGGCAGCGGGCGCCTGAGCGGCAGCCGGTCCCACTGCGATCGCGAGAGCCGTGGCAAGAACGACCGAGAACCGACGCGCGGCGACACTACTCCGCCGACGCCGGCGTCCAACGGGGGCGCGCTCCGGCGCGCCCCCATCGTGATGTCTCGCCGTCGTCACTCCAGGCTGACCGAGGCCAGCTCGGCCTGGCGGTCACGCGCGAAACGGACAGCGTCCTCGGTAGAAGCCGCGTCGAACGCGCTGTAAGACATGTGGAATCTCGCCGTGTCGCCTGGCAGGTAGTGGTTGGGCGTGCTAGGCGTGATGCCAGCGGTGGCGTCGTAGGTTGCGAACTCGTCTGCCGTCCACTTGAAAACGCCGGTGCGGAACTCCTGGGACTCGAAGACCCAGGTGTTGCCGGAGAGCCAGTCGTCGTAGTCAGCGGCGACCTCCGGGGTGTCGTAGGACAGCTCGGCGACACCCACTCCTAGGTTGGGGCTGTAGTTCGCACGCCAGGGTTCGGCCGAGGCGAAGATGTACGTCGCGCCCCAGTACAGCGGGCTGAGCGCATCGCCGGCCGGGAAGGCGAGGTACGTCTCGCCGTCGACGGTGGTCGTCGCGTCGCGTTGGGCGAAGTAATCCTCTGCCGAGGTACCCAGTTGGTCAGCCCACAGCAGGCGACGGAAGACGGGCAGGACCTGAACTGCGTCCAGGTCGGCCTGCGTCATGACGGAAGTGGCCATGCTCTGCAGCTTCATGATGTCGCTGTAGCCGCCGAAGGTGACGTCGTTGACGATCTCCACGTCCCCGGTCGCCCACACGTGGGTGACCAGGCGCTGCTTGAGGCCGACGAACCGGTCGCTGGCGTACTCGGCCACCACGGTCACGCGGGCCGGACCGGCGGGGAGCACCGTCGTGCCGACGTGGCGCATGCCGCCCTCTTCGAGGTTCGTGTACTCCTCGTGCGGACCGTACTGCTCGTCGGCCCACCATGTGCTCTCGGGGTAGCCGCTGAAACGCAGGATGCCGATCTCGTTGGCCATCACCGCCTGCGCGTCACCGTAGCCGGCGATGCGGGCCAGGCCGTGGGCGGGCACCTCGACTACGAAGCCGTCGGCCTGCGAGGACGTGATGACCGCCAGGTCCTCACCCTCGACCGTGAGGGCCGCTGCGTAGCTCGCGCCCTCGCCGGGGGCGTCCGCGATCTCTATCGTGGCGGGCCCGGTGGCGAGGAACCCGAGCTGGTCGCCGGCCGACAGGCGGTCGTTCAGGTCCACGTCGTCGATCTGATAGGGGACCTCGGCACCGTCGACGCTAACCTTTAGGCTCGTCCAATCCATCGGGAACTCTGCGCCGATGGCGTCACGAAGCGTGAGCAGGTCCACGCTCACGGGTACCGGTCGACCCGTGAGGGACTCCAGGTCCACCGTCACCGAGCGCGTCTCGGCTAGGGCGGTCGCGCACAGCGCGAGCGCGGCCAACGTGATGATCGTCCGTCTCATCCTCTTCCTCCTCGTCACAACTGCGCCGGTCTTGTTTCCGGCGCCGGCTCGTGCCCTTGCGCCTATGGCTTCAGTAGAAGCCAAGGCCTAATAGAAGCCGCTGATGATGTCGCGTGCCCGCTGAGCGGCGCGCCGCAGGCCCTCCTCCGGTGACCTCGCTCCCTGCACCACCGCCGCCTCGTACTCCCGGCTGATGGCGCTGAAGATCTCGATCAGGTACGGGGTGTCGTCCACGCCCCGTGTACGTAGGCTCTGCTCCAGGAAC
>DASVCK010000151.1:0-3180 GCA_036381675.1 Trueperaceae bacterium
CGGCCGGTCGCTCGTCAACGCGTCGTAGACGTCCACGACGGCGAAGAGTCTGGCCGCGATGGGTATGTCCCTGCCCTTGAGCCCCAGCGGGTAGCCCGTGCCGTCCCAACGCTCGTGATGCGAGTGGGGGATGGCCAGTGCCGGCCTGAGGAACCGGATGCCGTTGAGCAGCTCGTAGGCCAGCGTCGTATGGCGCTTCATGATCTCCCATTCGTCGGGATCGAGCTTGCCAGGCTTGAGCAGGATCTTGTCCGGAACGCCCATCTTGCCGATGTCATGGAGCAGCGCGCCACGCCTGACGTGCACGAGCTCCTCGCCCTTCAGCCCCAAGCGGGCCGCCAGCTGCACGGCCAGCTCCGTGACGCGGCGGCTGTGGCCCTCGGTCTCCTCGTCCTTGAGGTCCAGGGCCCGTGACCAGCCCTCGATGGTCGTGTCGTACGCGAGCCTGAGCTCGATGTTCGAGCGCTCCAGGTCCTCGAACAGCTTGGCGTTCGACAGCGCGATGGCGGCCTGGACGGCGAGGGCATCCAGGAAGTCGTGCCAGTCGTCCTCCTCCGGGAGCGGTTCGTCGTGGAACACCTCCAGCACGCCCTGAAGCTGTCCCTTGGCGACCAGCGCCACCCCGGCGTAGGCGACGATCCCGTTCTCGGCGGAGCGGTGGAAGCTCTGGAACGAGCGCCACACGTCTTCGGCGCTCTCGATGATCAGCTTCTCGCGGTCGCGAGCGACGGTGCCGCTGGGCCCCTCGCCCAACCGTGCCCTGAAGCTGCGCATCCCGGAGCTCGGCAGGCCCTTGCTGGCGCCGAACCTGAGCACCTGCTCGGTGTCGTCGAAGAGCAGGATGCGGGCGGCAGCTACGTGCAGCTTGTTGGTCACCTGGTCGAGCATCACGCCCAGCGTCAGGTCGATGTCGAGCGAGCCGATGATCGCGCGGTCGATCTCGCGCAGGGCCGTCAGCCGCTCGACGCGCTCCTGCAGCGCCAGGTTGAGGGTGTCGATGTGGGCACGAGCGCGATCGAGCTCGGTGCGGTCGACCCCGGTACCTACCAGGTACTGCTGACCCCCCTGCGTGAACCGGGTCGCGCTCAGGAAGTACGGCCGCTTCTCGCCCGAGGCGGAGGTGATGAGAAGGTCCGCAGCGGCAGCGCCCTCCTCGAACACCTGGCGTATGTAGCCGCGCACGCGCGGCTTCGTCTCGTCGTCGAACAGGCCCAGCGGATCCAGGTCGGCCAGCTCGTCGTCTTCGAAGCCGGACACCTGCTGGAAGCGGCGGTTCCACCTCAGGTAGCGGCCCGATCCGTCCCGCACGAAGAAGACGCCGGGCAGGCTCTCGATGATGGCGTCGGAGAACCCCTTCTCGTCGCGCAGCTCCGCCTCGGCCGCCGCCTGCTCCAAGAAAGCCTCACGCATGCTGCGTTGGAACCGCACACCGAACCTGTCCAGCAACAGCGTCACGACGATGAGCACCAGCGAGAACTGCAGCGCTACCAACCATGCGTCGTGCGTCGGCCCGGAGTCCCCCACGCCGAGCGGCACCCCGTGGATCAGCGGGGAGACGAGCGCGACGAGAAGGGCCCAGCCGCTCGTGAACAAGAGCGCGCTGCGGCTGATCACGAGGCCGGCGAGGATGATGGGGATGAAGAAGAGCACGACCGCGATGCCGCCGGCGTCGAGGCCGACTACGAGCGGCGGGAGCGAAGCCGTGACCATGACCAGCCCGCCCGCCAGCCCCACGGCCAGCCGCATGCGGCCGCTGTTGTTGAGCGCGATGGATCCGGCGACGATGAGCAGCAGACCCAGGTTCGTCGCCAAGGTCACGGGGGCGATGAACTCTGTGCCGAGCAGGATGGCGTTGAGGACGACGGAGACGGCCACTATCGTGAAGAGCGTCCACAGGAAGCCCTTTACGACCTGGCGCTGTTGTTCCCGCATCCGGGCCAGAGCGCTCGCGCTGCTAGGCACCTGACGCCACGACCGTTCCTCCCGCCAGACTCGGGCCACGGGCGATCGACCTGATTTCTTCAGCGAACCCGATCAGAACCCGTCACCGTGCATGGCGGCGGCGCGCGGGCACTGTGAATGGCCCTGGCGGCATCCCCCGCAACGATCCCATCTCCCCCCGGGCCAATCTAGCAGAGCAGACGGCAGGTCTTGCCGTAAGACGCGTCACGCACGCGTGCGCAGCCAGCCCATCGTCTGCTCGGCCAGGCGGTCGAGCGCGACGACGGACATCTCGATGTGCTCTTCCTTCGTGTCCTCGATCTTGTTGTGCGAGATGCCGTGCAGGCTCTGCACGAAGAGCATCACGGTGGGCACGCCGGCGCGCGCGACCTCGGCCGCGTCGTGCAAGGGTCCGCTGGGCAGGCGATGCGAGGTGCCCGAAGCGGCCCTAACCGCCTCGTCTGCGAGCTCGATGAGCTCGGGGTGGAACGGCATGGGATCGATGCTCCACAGGTGGCTCCACGATACGTCGACGTCACCTTCGCGAGCGAAGCGCTCGCTGGCGGCCTTGGCGTCGGCCAGCATGCCGGCCAGCTGCTCCCCGTCCAGGTGCCGCTGGTCGAGCGTGATGTCGCACTCGGCCACCACCGACGTAACGATCCCGGGACGCGTCTGGCACGACCCGATCGTGCATACACCGCCGCGCTCGTCCGTGATCCTGTAGATCTCGGGGCTCATCTTCGCCGCCGCCAAGAACGCGTCGCGCCTCCTGTTCATGGGCGTCGAGCCGGAGTGCGCCGCCTGGCCGCGGAAGTGGATCGCATGCCGCTCCACCCCGAAGGTCCCCAGCACGACGCCCAACGGCAGGTCGAGATCCAGGAGCACAGGCCCTTGCTCGATGTGCAGCTCGAGGTACGCGCCGGCCTTCGCCAGCTCCGCGTTGGCCTCGTTCATCCGGTCGAGGTCGACCCCGCAGCGCTTCAGGGCGTCGACGAGGCGCACGCCGTCGGCGTCGCGCCGCTCGCGTTCCTCGTCCGGCACGAGAGTGCCACCCGCGGCGCTCGACCCCAGGAGGCTGCGTCCGAACCGCGCCCCCTCCTCGTCCGCCCAGTCGACGAGCCGGACCGTGACAGGTGGCCTGCCGCCGTACTCCTCCTCGATGCGCCTGATCACCTCGAGACCGGCCAGCACGTTGAGGCATCCGTCCAGCCAGCCCCCGCCGGGGACGGAGTCCATGTG
>DASVCK010000152.1:0-5215 GCA_036381675.1 Trueperaceae bacterium
CACGTGGCCGGCCGAGCGCATCGTGGAGGCGGTCACGGAGGCCAACCTGCGGGCGATCGAGGCCGTCCGCCGTGCCACACCCGACCTCGCGAGGGCCGCCCAAGGCATCGAGCAGCGGCTGAGGGAGGGTGGCAGGCTCGTTTACGTGGGAGCCGGCACATCCGGTCGCCTCGGCGTTCAGGACGCGGCCGAGCTGGCTCCGACGTTCGGCTTCGAGGACGTGGTGCTCCTGATGGCGGGGGGTGGCGGCGCGCAATCCCAGGCCAAGGAGGGCGCGGAGGACGACGTCGACGCCGCGCGCCGTGAGGTGGAAGCCGCCGGCATAGGACCGGCCGACGTCGTCGTCGGCGTCGCGGCCAGCGGCCGCACCCCCTACACGGTGGCCGCCGTCGAGCACGCGCGCGAACGGGGGGCGTTCACCGTCGCGATCGCCAACAACCCCGGCACGCCGCTGCTGTCAGCGGCCGAGGTGGCAGTCTTGCTGGACACGGGGCCGGAGGTCCTGGCCGGAAGCACCCGGCTGGCGGCCGGCACCGCCCAGAAGGCCGCTCTGAACGCGCTGTCTACCGCGGCGATGGTGCGGCTGGGTGGCGCCTACGACAACCTGATGGTGGCCATGCGCCCCCTCAACGCCAAGCTGATCGAGCGAGCGGCGCGCATCGTGGCTCAGGCGGCTGGATCCTCACAGGAGGAGGCTGTCCAGCTGCTGGAGGCGGCGGGAGGCGACATGCGCCTGGCGATCGTCATGGGCGTCGCGGGAGCGAGCGCCGAGGCCTCAGCCAAGGCCCTGGAAGAGAACGGCGGCCTGGTGAGGGCCGCCATCGAGAGCCTCAGGGGCACGGGTTAGGTCAGAGCGCCGCGCATCGGAGAGCAGGGAGCAGCGGCTCGCCTCAGGAAGCGCCCTGTAGCGCCTCCACGGCCGGAGCGATGTCCACGCCCAGGCCTTCGAGTCGGGCCGCCGGCACGCCATCCGCGTCCAGCACGGTGACGACGTTCGAGTGGGCGAACATGCCGTTGCCCAGGTCCCTGTACTGGACCCCGAGCAAGGTGGCGAGTTGCCGCGTCTGAAGGTCGCTGCCAACCAGCCAGTGCCATCCGTCGCGGTCAAGGTCCTTGCTGGCCGCGTACGCCTTGAGCTTGGCGGGCGTGTCGGCCTGGGTCGCGAACGTGACCATGACGAACGAGACCTCGCCCTGCAGTTCGGTGGGAAGGGCGGCCTCGATGTCCTGGGCCGTCTTCACCAGCAGGGGGCAGGCCGTGGTGCAGTCGCCGTAGAACATCACGACGACCGACGGGCGGCCCCGCAGCTCTGGCAGCCGGAACGGCGCCCCGTTCGCGTTGGTCCAGGCGCTGTTCAGGTGGAAGAGCGAGGAGCCCGGCAGCTCGGCTGCGGGCAAGGCAGGCCCGTGATGAGCGTGAGCATCGTGCACGGCGTGAGCATCGTGCTCGGCGTAGTGACCATGCGCGCCGTGAGCATCGTGCGCGGCGTGGTCAACATGCGCGGCGTGAGCATCGTGCGCGGCTGCGGGGGCACTGGCTGCCTCCGGCATGTCCACCTGCGCGGTGCTGTCCTCGCCGCAGGCCGCGAGCAGCGGGGTCATGCTCAGCGCCACGATGAACAGGACAGTGCGGAAGCTTCTATCGGTCATCCACTTCACCCCTCTGACCGTCACGACGCGCACCTGAACCCCAGACCTCCGCCGGCGTAGTCGCCCGAGAGGCCGCTGCGGAACGCGTAGCGCAGGAACGCTGCGTAGTCGCCGGTGTCCGTCGCGCCGGCCGAGCCGCCGCCGCAGAGGAGCTGCAGGCGCCGGTCGCCGGCCGAGCGGCTGTCGGCCGTGTTCATGGCCGCGCCGACGTCGAAGACCCACTCCCACACCAGGCCGTGCATGTCGCGCACGCCGAAGGCGTTGATCTCGTGCTGGCCCACATCGCCGGGCACGCCGGCCCGTGAGCTGACGAGCCCCAGCACGCGTTCGCGGTAGCCGGCTTCCTGGTAACCGTCCGTCAGCTCGCGGCCGGCACGGGCCGCGTACTCCCACTCGGCCTCGGTGGGCAGGCGGGCGCCACGTGCCTCGCAGTAGGCGGCGGCAGCGAACCAGGAGACGTTGGTGACCGGCGCGGCCGGGTGGGCCTCGCCCAGGTCGAGGTCGCCGGCCCACTGGGAGAGGTAGCCCTCGGCGGCGAAGACGCGCGGGACCTCGCTCCGCTGCCACTCCGGGTGCCCCGTCACGAAGGCGAGGAACTGGGCGTTGGTAACCGGTGTCACGTCGAGCTCGAACGGCTCCACGTGGGCCAGCTCCTCGCCTTCGACGGGGAAGAGCAGGGCCACCTCGCCGCCGGGCACCTGCACCGTCACTGTCTGGACGGTCGCCGCGTCAGCGGCCGTAGCGCTCACGGGTGCGCTTATGGCCACGAGGGCGAGCAGGGCGGCTGTGGCGAGGTGGCGGGACATGTCGTTCCTCTAGCTATCCGGCGTTTGTCAGTTGCCGGCCGTGGCGTCGGGGTTGTAGGGGCGGATGTCGATGCGCTCGGTGAAGACCACGTGGTCCTTCTCGCCGGTCACGACCAGCGAGCCGATGGCGCCCTTGTTGAAGGCCCTGAAGATCGCGTGGTCGACGAGGGTGAGGGAGGCGGGCACGTCGGCCTCGAACTCCACCACCGCCGCGCCGCCGGCGGGGATCACGGTGGTCTGGACGTCGCGGTTGATCATCGCGCCACCCTCGAGCCAGACGCGGTCGAACACGTCGCCGATGACGTGGAAGCTGCTGGTCAGGTTGGGGCCGCCGTTGCCGACGAAGAGCCTGACGGTCTCGCCGACCTTGGCCTGGAGGGCGTTGTCGCCGGTGAGCGAGCCGACGCGGCCGTTGAAGACCACGTAGGCGGCGTTCTCGTCGACCGCCCGCATCATGTCGAAGTCCTGCAGGCCCTTCTCGCCGAAGTCGCCCTTGGTGTAGAAGTCGCCTTGCACGACGTAGTACTCGCGGTCTACCGGGGTGAAGCCTTCCTTGGGCTCGACGACGATGAGGCCGTACATGCCGTTGGCGATGTGCATGCCTACCGGCGCGGTGGCGCAGTGGTAGATGTACACGCCCGGGTTGAGCGCGGTGAAGCCGAACGTCGCCTGCTGTCCAGGGGAGATGAGGGTCGCCTCGGCGCCGCCGCCCTGCCCGCTCACGGCGTGCAGGTCGATGTTGTGCGGCATCAGGCTGGTGGGGTGGTTCTGGAGCGTGAAGGTGACGAAGTCGCCCTCGCGCACGCGGATCATGGGGCCGGGGACGCTGCCGCCGAAGGTCCAGAAGCGGTACTCGACGCCGTCGGCGAGCTCCATGACCTCTTCCGTGGTCTCGAGCTCGATCTTGACGTGGGCGCGGTAGTCGCGGTCCACGGGCGGGGCCGCGTTGGGCGCGAAGCCGAGGACGCCCTCGATGACCGGCAGATCCGCTACGGGGACCTGGTCCTCATCGTCGGCGCGCAGGGCGCGGTCGGCCCAGGCGGCGTTGATGGTCAGGTCGTGGGCGGCGTGCTGGTTCGACGTGTCGGCCAGCGTGTGCTGGACCGCGGGGTCCGCGATCAACGGGGAGCCGGCGTCGCCGGTCCGGCCACCGAAGAGGGCCAGCCCGACGGCGATGGCGACCACCAGGGCCGCTGCCCCGACGATCGCACCTATGTGCAGGTTGCCTCTGAAGTTCCTCACTTGCATCCTCCTATGCCCGCTCTCGGGGCCTCTCTCGCTGCGAAGTTCCGGTCTCGGCCGCGAAGCTGTAACTCGGACATCTGTGTCCAGGTTAGGGCCGCGAGTACAACGCGGGTAAGGGACAGATGTCCAGCGTTCGGGGTCGGGAAGGACGCTCCCGACGCCGATCGGGAACCGTGGTAGATGGGGTGTCGGTGCTAGCATCCGGCGTGGATAAGGACGCTACGAGCGGCGTCAGGACGCTGTTGCGGCGGGAGGAGAGCTACGCCGTGCACACGATCGTCTACGTCGCGGAGAACCCTGGAGCCAGCAGCTCCCGCATCGCCGAGGACCTTCAGTTCCCGCCGGCGTTCCTCGCGAAGGTTTTGGGCCGGTTGTCCAAGGCCGGGTACGTGGAGAGCCGTCCTGGGAGGACCGGCGGCGTCAGGCTGACGGTCGACCCGTCCGAGTTGAGCCTGCTCGACGTCATCCAGACCGTCTCAGGACCGGTCCTGATGGACACCTGCCAGACCAGGCAGCAGTGCGCCACCCAGCAGAGGAAGGGCTACTGCAACATCAACGGCATGTGGATGCGCACGACGCTGCTCATGCACGACGTCTTCGGAGGCGTGCGCATGTCCGACCTCGTGGACCCGGCGGCGCTGGCCCAGCTGCGCGCGGACATGGGCGTCAAGGACCGGAAGGCGACCGAGGCGAAAGGGCTGGGCGCCTGAGGTCGTGAGCGGCTCGCCGGGCTGGTCACGCGATCAGGGCGCATGGGAGCTGGCCTGGCGCCGGTTGGAGGCACACGCCCGCGGGGTGCGGGACCTCGACCTGCGCGAGGCCTTCCGTAGCGATCCGCATCGCTTCGAGCGGTTCTCGATGACACTGCCGCTGGCCGGCACCGAGCTGCTCGCCGACTACAGCAAGCACCTCATCAGCGCCGAGACGCTGCCGCTGCTCGTCGCGCTGGCGCACGCGTCGGGGCTCGAGCAGGCGCGCACGGCGCTGTTCGCCGGGGAGCGCATCAACTCGACCGAGGACCGCCCGGCGCTGCACGTCGCCCTGCGCGACACGACCAGCGAGAGCATCCTCGCGGACGGCGTCGACGTGCTCCCGGAGGTGCGCGCCGTGCGGCGGCGCATGCGGGACTTCACGCGGGCGGTGCACGCGGGTGACTGGCGCGGCTACTCTGGCGAGCGCATCACAGACGTCGTCAACATCGGCATAGGCGGCTCGCACCTGGGGCCGCAGATGGTGGTCAGGGCCCTCGAGCCGTACGCGGCCGAAGGCATGCGCGTGCGCTTCGTCTCGAACGTCGACGGGGCAGCCATCACGCGCGTCCTGTCCGACCTGGACCCACAGACGACGCTGTTCCTCGTCGCGTCCAAGACCTTCACGACGCAGGAGACGATGATGAACGCCCGCACGGCCCGCGACTGGCTCTCCCGCGCCGCCGGCGACGACTCCGCGGTATCGAGGCACTTCGTGGCCATCTCCTCGGCGGTCGACCGCGCCCAGGCGTTCGGCATCCCGGAC